>JBKPRV010000360.1:0-9323 GCA_046734715.1 Actinomycetota bacterium
GGGGGGGGCCCGTCGTGGGGGTGCGGGGGTGGGGGCCGCTGCGGGGGGCGCGGGTGGGGGCCGAGCGGGGGGGGGCCGAGCGGGTCGGGGGGCCGGCGACGTGGTCGGCGCCGGCGGCGGGGGCACTTTGGGTGGCTACGCCTCGGTTGCCTGCGTACCAGGACGAGCCGGTGATGCCGGGGGCTCGGCTGCCGGCGCCACAGAGCGCGAGGGGCCAGCGGCGGGGCGAAGTCATATCCGTGTGCTCCTACAAGGGCGGGAGCGGGAAGTGCCTCACCGGGGAAAGCCTGATCACCGATCCGGTGTCGGGGGTGCCGCGGCGACTCGATGAGATCGCCAGGGATCCCGAGGCGGGCATGGTGCTCACGCTCAAGGGGAACCGGGTGCGGGCCGTGCCCATCGCGGCGAAGGTCGACTCGGGGGTGCAGCCCACCGTGCGAGTCGAGTTTGCGTCGGGCCGGTCGGTGACCGTGACGCCCCACCATCCCTTCCTGCTGGCGGACGGGTGGCGGCCGGCGGAGCGGATCGAGGTGGGGGAGATGGCGGCGCTGCCGGGACGCATCCCCTTCCCTGTCGAGCCGAGGCGGCTGCCGGCGACCGAGATCGCCCGATTGCTGGCGCGGCTCTCCGACCACGGGTGCCGCCGGCCGGCGGAAGGTGACACAGCGACAAACGAGGCGGTGTACCGGTTGCCCGAGGATCAGCTCGGGCACTTCCTCGCCCTCCTCTGGACCGCCGACGGGACCGTGAGCCACGACGGCATCCCGAGCCTGGAGCTGGCGGCCGAGGCGTCGGTGCGCATGGTCCAGCACCTGCTGCTGCGGTTTGGCGTGCAGAGCCGCCTGACTCCGCCGGAGGGGGCGCAAGGCTGGCACCTGGAAGTGGGGCCCGGCGACCGGGCGGCGTTCGCCCGCCACATCCCCTTGTGTGGGCGCCAGCGCGAGTGGCTGGCGGAGCGGGCGGCCGCGGATCAAGAGCCGTGGCGGGATGGCGACGTCGCGTGGGACGAGGTCACGGCGATAGGCGCCGCCGGGACCCAGCAGGTGTGGGACTTGACCGTCGACGTGACCCACTGCTTCGTGGCGAACGACATCGTGGTGCACAACACGACCACCGCCGTGCTGGCGGCGGCCACGCTGGCCCGGGCGGCGCGACCCGGGGGCACGCGGGTGGCGCTGGTCGACGCCAACACCGCGCAGTCGTCGGTGGCGACCATCCTGCAGCGGCCGGCGCGGGGCTCGGTCCTCGACCTGGTGCGCACCGACGTCGACGAGGACATGCTCGCCTTGGCGCTGACGCCGATCCCGGAGGCGGGCGACCTCGACGTGCTGTTCGGTGCGCCCGACCTGCGGTGCGCCGACGAGCGGCTGCTCACGCCCACGCTGTGGCGGCGGGTCGTGGCCGCGCTGCGGCGGACCCACGACTACGTCATCGTCGACACACCCGTGGCCGAGGCCGTGGGCCACGAGCTGTTCGACGACTTCGTGCTGCGTGACTCCAGCCTCCTGCTCGTCGTGCTCGACCCGAACCGCGAGACGATCCACAACAACGTCGAGTGGCTCGACATCATCGGCGACCCGGTGAGCGCCGGAGGGCGCAACTTCCCGCCGGACCGCGTGGCCATCGTGCTCAACCGGGCGGACCCCCAGCTGGCCTGGAACGAGCACGCCGTGGGCGACCACTTCCGGCGCTACCACTACCTGGGCGCCATCCCCCACAGCACGGCGGTGCAGCAGGCGGCCGACGATGCCCGGCTGGTCCAGCGGTTCGACGACACGGTCGACCAGGCCGTGCGGCACATGCTCGGCGCCCTGTTGCACGAGCCGCTGCTGGAGACCGACGGCGCCGGGCGGGCGGGCGGGTCGGCGTTGGAGCGCCTGCTGGAGCGGCTGTTCCGGCGTGGCGCAAAGGCGGAATGCTCCCCCGTGTGAGCACTGCGACCGCGACCACCAGCCCCAGGGCCTCCCGGCGCTACACCCCGCCCCGGCGGACCGCGACGTCGGGCCCGACCGCCGCCAGGGCCCGGCGCAACGTCGAGACCGTCCGGGCACCGACCGGCCGAAGGACCTTCGCCGCGGTGGTGGACGGCGTCGCCGTGCTCGCCATCGTCCTGGGCGGGGCCGAGCTGGGATGGCGGACCGGCGCGCTCCGTGTCCTGGGCGTGAGCACGGACGGCTGGGTCGATTGGGCCTGGTCGTTCCACCGGGTGGCGTGGACCCTGGCCGTCGTCGCCGTCATCTACCACGGTCTCTGCACGGCGCTGTGGCAACGGACGCCGGGCAAGCTGCTGGCCGGCCTCCGGGTCGAGGCCGACGGCGGCGGCCGCCTGACCCCGGCGCGCGCACTGTGGCGGGGCGCATGGAGCGCCACCACGTTCATCCCCTCGCTGATCACCCCGCTCCTGGTCACCGGGGCGTGGCTCGCGTCGGCCGTCGGCGGGCGACGCTCCCTGGCCGACCGGGCGGCCGGCAGCCGCGTGGTCCGGGCCCGGGCGGCGGCGGGACCGTGACCGGCCGAGGTGCCGAGCTAGGTGCCCTCGCCCGGCTCGCAGGCGATGCCGTCGCCGTCGTCGTCGAGGTGGGGCCCGTAGCCGGGGTCGCCCCGGTGGAGCGGCAGCGCGCCTGCTTGGAACGCCTCGAAGCAGTTGTCGTAGCGGGGCGGCGGACCGGGTTCGCGGTTGCGTCGGGGCCGGGTGGTGGTCGTCGTGGCGGGCGGGGGAACGGACGTGGTCGGGGGCACCACAGTGGTCGTGGGCGGCACGGTGGTGGTGGTCGTGGGCGGCGTGGACGAGGTCGTGGTGGTCCCCATGGGAGCGGGAGTCCCGGCCGGCTGCACGGTGGTCGACGAGGGCGAGACGAATGCGCTCACTTCATCGGATGGGCTGGTGCCGGCCAGCGCCAGCGCACCAGCCACCACGACCGCCAGGACCAGCGCCACTGCGCTCACGTCGAGGGTGGCACGCAGCCACAGCGGGGCCGAGCGGTAACGCCACAACACCTGGTCGGTGGCCCGCTGCAGGAGTCCTTCGCTGCGCTCGTCGCCGGCGTCCTCGTCGTAGCCCCACCCGTCGGAGTAGTTGGCCGCGTAGATGTCCGAGTAGTCGTCGGACGAGCGCCGCGACGCCGGGAAGTGCGCGGGGACGCGCTCGTCCCCGCCTGCGTCGCGTCCGTAGTCCTGCCACGGGCCTTCCGGGTCACCCATCGACGCTCTACCCCAGCCTCACTACCTGCAGGAACCGTAGCCGACTGCTCGTTGAATCCCCCGCCAGGCGGGGTCACGTACCATCGTCCCCGCTCCGGGGGGCATTGCCCCCCAACGAATGACAACGCTAGTATTTGCCGTACTAGGACCTTGCCTGGGGTGCGGCAGGGTCCCAACGTGGAGGCCGCTTGAGCATGGATATCAAACGGGTCTTTCTGTTTGTCGCAGCGGCGTTTCTCATCCTGTACGTGTGGAACAGCCCGACCGCGGCGGCCACGGCGTTTGCCGACTTTCTCGGGAACGTAGGCAGCTTCCTTGAGGATGCCATCGACAAGTTCACCGAGTTCTTCCGGGGCCTGACCGCGTGACGCCAGTGCGCCGGCGCCGGAGCTGGCGCGATGACGATTACAGCGGAGGCGATCTCCCGCCGTTCACCCCCGAGGATCCTTATGCCACCGCTCGTGGCCGGACGGCCACCGCCACCGCGGCCCCGCCGGACGTCGAGGCCGAACGCCCGCCCGGGTTCTTCGGCCGCATCGGTCAGCGCCTCGATGACCTGCGCCGAACCGTGCTGCCGCTCCCGGACGAGGTGATCGACCAGTACCTCGGGCACGGCGAGCGGAAGATCCACAGCGACCACCCGTCGCTGCAGGCATTCATCGTCCAGAACACGATCCTCTTCCTGATCCTCTTCGTTGTCCTCACCGTGTTCTTCGGCATCTCATTCAACGGATCGTTGGTCACCGCCGGGTTCGTGTTGCTGCTGCTGAGCGTCGTGATGCTGTTCCTCGTCCTCCGGCGCCTGCGCGAGCGATACACGAGCTACGTCGTCACCAACGTGCGCATCATGCGCATCTCCGGCGTCTTCGCCCGCAAGGCCCATTCGATCCCCTGGGTCCGCGTCACCGACCTCACCTACGAGCAGAGCCTGTGGGGCCGGCTTTTCGGGTTCGCCACGCTCCACATCGAGTCCGCCAACGAGGAGGGGGGGCTCCGGGATCTGGAGGGCGTCAACGACCCGGTGAGGTTCAACCAGTACGTGGTGGACATGGTCGTGGCCAAGCAGGGCCCGACCGCCCCGGGTTGGGAGGAGCAGGGCGAGCCCGCCCCGTTCGCCGGTGCCCCCAAGACGGGCCTGTTCGACCGCTGGATGGAGGCCCGCCGCGGCCGCCGGGCCCAGCGGAGGCGCCAGCGGGCCGAGCGGGCGCGGCAGGAGCGGGAGGCCGAGGAGGCCGAGCGGGGCGAGCAGGCCCAGACGGCCTGGGTCCCCGGCCGCGAGCGGCGGCATCCCACCGCGCCGGTGCTCACCGACATCTCGGAGGAGATGGGCGGCGAGGTGGTCGTGGGCGACCCCACGCTCTACGAGCCCGACGCCGACCAGTCGGGCGAGCCCCGCGACCCGACCGCGTCGGGCGACTACGACCTCGACTTCGACGACTACGGCGACACGGGCTCGGGCGGCGGCACCGACGACAGCCTTCCCTGGCAGCGCTAGCCAGCGCCAGGGACCGCGGCCGTCATGCCAGGGCGCGGCTGTTGAGGGCGCTGAGCCGCTCGCAGGCGTCGACGTACTCGGACACGAGCCGGGCCACCACGTCGGCGGTGCGCTCGATGTGGTTCATCTGGCCCACCACCTGGCCCACCGGGTTGAAGTTCACGTCCTTGGCCGCCTCCGGGTAGCGATGGCCCCGCTGCACCGCGTCGAGCGCCACCATCATCTGCAGCGGCATGGGCAGCGGGCCGGGCGACTCCGGGCCTTCCCACGCCTCGGTCCAGTCGTTGCGCAGCATCCGGCACGGCTTGCCGGTGAACGACCGCGACCGCACGGTGTCGTGGCTGGTGGCGTCGAGGTAGGTCTGCATCTGGGCCCGGGGCACGTCGGCCTCGACCACCGTGAGCCACAGCGAGCCGGTCCACGCCCCCTGGGCGCCCATGGCCAGGGCGGCGGCCACCTGGCGGCCGTCGCCGATGCCGCCTGCAGCGAGCACGGGCAGCGGGGCGACCGCGTCGATGACCTGGGGCCACAGCACCACCGAGGCGACCTCACCGCAGTGCCCGCCGCCCTCGGTGCCCTGGCAGACCACGAAGTCGAGCCCGGCCTCCCGGTGCCGCAGGGCGTGGCGCACCGAGCCGCACAGGGCGCCGACCAGCCGCCCGCTCTCCTGGATGCGGGCCACCACGTCGGCCGGTGGCGTGCCCAGTGCGTTGGCCACCAGCCGGGCCGGCTCGTGCCGGAGGATGACGTCGACCTGGGGCCCGGCGGTCACCGAGGTCCAGCCCAGCAGCTCATGATGGCGCTCCTCGTCGGGCAGCTCGGGGACGCCGTGGTCGGCCAGCAGCTTGCGGCCGAACTGCCGGTGGCCGTCGGGCACGTGGCGGGCCATCTCGGCCTCGAGCTCCTCCGGCGTGAGGTTGTCGAGCTCCATGCCCTCGTACTTGGACGGGATCACGATGTCGACGCCATACGGCCGGTCGCCCACGTTGTCGTCGAGCCAGGCGAGCTGGACCTCCAGGTCCTCGGGACTGAAGCCCACGGCCCCCAGCACCCCGAGCCCGCCGGCCTTGGACACCGCGGCCACCACGTCCCGGCAGTGGCTGAAGGCGAAGATCGGGAACTCGATGCCCAGCTTCTCGCAGATCTCGGTGCGCACGGTTGGCCTCCCAGGGGTCAGGTCGGGAACAGGATCAGCGCCAGGGCGGCGGCCCGCGCCGCCAGGCGATCGGGGTCGTCGCCCAGCAGCAACGCCTCCAGGAACACCGCCAGCAGCTGGCCGGACACGACCGAGCCGGCGGCGGCGGGGTCGCCCGGCAGCTCGGGGAACAGCTCGCCCAGCCAGCGGTCCACCGCCTCCTCCAGCAGCCGGGACAGCCGCCGGGCCTCGGCCAGCGCCACGGCGTCGTCGCGCAGGCTCTCGCCGATCAGCAGGCGCCACACCCGCAGCTCGCCCAGCGTTTGGGTGGCGAGGTCGCGGAAGAACTGCTCGAACCGGGCGCGGGGCGGCCGCGCCGGATCGACCGGCAGCGTCAGCCGGCGCAGGCCCTCGTGGTAGTGGCGCTCGGCGACGATGGCCCCCAGCAGGTCGGACTTGGAGCCGACGTAGTGGTAGAGGGTGGCGATGTTGAGGTCGCAGGCGGCCGCGAGCTGGCGCATGGTCATGCCCTCGACGCCGTGGGCGGCGATGAGGTCGAGCGCGGCGGCCAGGATCCGCTCTCGCTGGCCGGTATACGTCGCCGTCGGCACGCCGGCACCCTATCAATCAAACGATTGATCGAGTAGAAACGCGGCGTGCTGTTCCCGCAGCGGTTCTGGGCCGGGCTGGAGGACGGATCGGTCACCGTCGCCTTCCGGTGGTGGCGGCGACCCGCGGCCAAGGCCGGAGGCCGGCAGCGCACCCCGGGCGGGGGCGAGCTGACGGTCGACGCGGTCGACCACATCACGGTCGACCAGGTCACGGAGGCCGACGCCCAGGCCGCGGGCTACGACGACCGCGACGAGCTGCTCGCAGAGCTCGAGCGCTTCGCCACCGAGGGCGGCGACCTCTACCGCATCCGCTTCCACCGGGCGGGCGACGATCCCCGGCTGGCCCTGCGCGCCCGGACCGATCTCGGCGAGGACGAGCTGGCCGCACTGGCCGAGCGCCTCGACCGGCTCGACCGCGCCTCCCGCCATGGTCCGTGGACCACGACGGTCCTCGCCCTCATCGCCGAGCACCCCGGGGTGCGGGCGCCGGACCTGGCCGAGGGCTTCGGCCGGGAGACCGCGCCGTTCAAGCGCGACGTGCGCAAGCTCAAGGAGCTGGGCCTGACCGTGAGCCTGGAGGTCGGCTACCGCCTGTCGCCCCGGGGCGAGGTGGTCCTCCGCAGGCTCAGAGGCCGAGCGGATAGGGCGTGAGCCACAGCCCACGAGAGCGCGATTTGGCGGCCGGGCCGCAGCTCGACAGCGAGGACTCGAGGCAACACAGCACCCCAACCCGAGCCGACATTGACCTATCCGCGCGCGCTCTCAGCGGCCGAACATCGCCAGCCAGTCGGCCTCGGTCCGGGGCTTGAACACGAAGTTCCACTTCCGGGTGGCGCCCATGGTGGCCGACGGCTCGGCCGAGTACAGGTGGCCGGGGAACAGCACGGCGTCGTCGGGCACCTTGGCGAGCTTCTGGGTCAGGCTCTCGTAGAGCTGGGCCGCGTCGCCGCCGGGCAGGTCGGTGCGCCCGCAGCCCTCCAGGAACAGCGTGTCGCCCGACACCAGGTAGCGCCCGTCCACGAAGAAGCACTGGCTGCCCGGAGTGTGCCCGGGCGTGTGGATCAGCTCGATGTCGAGGGCGCCCACGGTGACCTTGTCGCCGCTGGCGTGCTGCACGAGGTCCGAGTCGGACGCCCCCGTCACCCGCTGGACCCACGGCGCCTCGTCGGCCTGCACGTGGACGGGCACCGGGTTCTGCTCCAGGAGGTCGTCCAGCCCGCTGATGCTGTAGCCCATCATCTGCCCGCCCACGTGGTCGGGGTGGTAGTGGGTGACCAGCGCGCCGGTGACGCGCATGTCGTCGGCGGCGGCTACGTCGATGATGCCGGCGACGTCGTAGGCGGGGTCGACCACCAGGGCCTCACCGGTCGCCCGGTCGCCGATCAGGTACACGAAGTTCACCATCTGACGGGCGACGGGATCGTTGCGGGCCACGTCCCGGCCGGCCAGCAGTTGGCGGAAGTACAGGCGGTCGTCGGCTTCCACCGACCCGAGGCTACCGATCCCGCCGCCCGGGCGTGGGAGGCTGCGCGCATGATCGAAGCCGTCAGCCTCGACGTCGGCGGGGTGCTGGTGGTGCCCGACCACGGCATCCTCGCCCACTTCCTGGCCGCCGCCGGCGTCGCCTTCGACCGGTCGGCGTTCGGGGACGGGCACTTCCGGGCCATGGCCGAGGTGGACCGGCAGGGCTCCTTCCCCGAGACGTTCGGCCATTACCACAATGGCTTCGCCGACGCCGTGGGGGTGCCCGAGGACCAGCGCGAGGTCGCGTGCGCGGTGCTGCAGCGGATGATGATCCCCACCCTGTGGTGCCAGCCCCTCCCAGGGGCCAAGGACGCGGCCCGGCGCCTGGCCGCGGCGGGGATCCGGCTCGCGGTCACCAGCAACTCGGACGGGACCGTGGCCGACCTGCTGGCCCGCCACGAGGTGGCCCAGGTGGGCCCGGGGCCGGGGGTGGAGGTCGAGCACATCACGGACTCCGGGGTGCTCGGCGTGGCCAAGCCCGACCCCGCGGTGTTCCTCGCCACCGCCGCGGGCCTGGGCCTGCCGCCGGAGCGGATCTGCCACATCGGCGACAGCGGCCTGTACGACGCCGACGGCGCGGCGGCGGTGGGCATGGCCGCGGTGCACGTCGACCCGCTCGGCCTGTGCCCCAACGGAGCCCACGAGCACGTCGGTTCCCTCGGTGAGTTCGCTGACAGGACGCTAACTTCCGGGCCATGACGAGCGTGGATCGGGCCGTGGACGTCGACAAGGTTCTCCCCGCCCTCGACGAGCAGTTCGACGCCATCATCTCGCTGGCCGAGAGCCTCACGCCCGAGGACTGGGAGCGAACGACGGCCTGCCCGGGCTGGTCGGTGAAGGACAACCTGGCCCACGTCATCGGCACCGAGGCCATGCTGGCGGGCCGGCCCATGCCCGAGGTCGAGCTGGGCGACGTGCCCCACGTGCGCAACGACATAGGCCGCTTCAACGAGGCCTGGGTCGAGAGCTACCGCGCCGCGCCCACCTCGGCGGTGCTCGACGACCTGCGGGGGATCATCGCCGAGCGGCGGGCGGCGCTGGCGGCCATGTCCCGGGCCGACTTCGACGCCGACGCCATGACGCCCGCGGGGCCCGCCACCTACGGTCGGTTCATGCGCATCCGGGTCATGGACATGTGGATGCACGAGCAGGACATCCGCGAGGCGCTGGGGCGTCCCGGGCACCTGGCCGGCCCCGCGCCCGAGCAGAGCCTGGCCGAGGCGTCCGGCGCGCTCGGCTTCGTCGTGGGCAAGCGGGTGGCCCCGCCGCCGGGCACCACCATGCGGATCGAGCTCACCGGCGACCTGGCCGGCCGGATCGACATCGAGGTGACGGACCGCGCGCGCCTGGTCGAGGG
>JBKPRV010000361.1:0-7558 GCA_046734715.1 Actinomycetota bacterium
TCGGCCACGCCTTCGAGCTCGGCCAGCTCGTCGCCGTAGTGGCGCAGGAAAAGCTCCTCCAGCGTCGGGGGCTGGCTCTTCAGCGTGAGGACGCCCACTGTGGCGAGATAGCGGACCACGCCGTCGAGCCGGGCGGTGTCCACGTCGAAGGACGCCCGACCATCGTCGAGCTTGAGGTCGTGCACCCCGGTCAGGTTGGCCAGGCCGGGGAGGGGTTGGTCGGCCTCCACCGTCACCTGGGTGCGGGTGAGATGGCGCAGCTCGGCCAGCGTGCCGCTCTCCACCGTGCGGCCGAGCCGGATGATGCTCACGCGGTCGCACAGCGCCTCGACCTGGGCCAGGATGTGGCTCGAGAGCAGGACCGTCCGGCTGCCCCCGGCCGTGATCTCCCGCACGGTGTCCTGGAAGATCGTCTCCATGAGCGGGTCGAGCCCCGACGTCGGCTCGTCGAGGATCAGCAGCTCGGCGTCGGAGGCCAGCGCCGCCACCAGCGCCACCTTCTGCCGGTTGCCCTTGGAGTAGGTGCGGGCCTTCTTGCGGGGATCGAGGTCGAACCGGTCGATCAGCTCGTCGCGGTGGTGCCGGTCGATGCCGCCGCGCAGGTTGCCGAGGAGGTCGATCACCTCGCCGCCCGAGAGGTTGGGCCACAGGTTCACGTCGCCGGGCACGTAGGCGAGGCGCCGGTGCAGGGCGACCGCGTCGCGCCACGGGTCGCCGCCCAGCATCGTGACGTCGCCGGAGTCGGCCCGCAGCAGCCCCAGCAACACCCGGATGGTGGTGGACTTCCCTGCCCCGTTGGGCCCGAGGAACCCGTGGATCTCTCCGGTGGCCACCTCCAGGTCGAGCCCGTCGAGCGCACGGGTGTGGCCGAAGGTCTTCACGAGACCGGAGACGGAGATGGCGGCGGCGTCCATGGTGCCCACGCTACGACGCAGCGGTCAGGTGAGGTCCGATCCCGAGCGCACGAAGGCGTCGAGAACCCCGTCGCCCACCAGGACCGGGCCTTCCGGTTTGGTCTCACCGGGGATGGTGCGGATCGCCTCGGCCATGCCGGCCAGCCCGGCGGCCTCGGCCAGCCGGGCGTCGGTGGTGGCCGTGTCGCCGCCCGCCCGGGCCGCGAGCCCGTCGAGGGTGGCCACGAGGGCATTGCCCCAGAGCGCGGTGGCGTCGAGCCAGGGCCCGCAGTCGGCGATGAAGCCGGGATCGACGGCGTGGTCGCGGATGAGCGCCGGTGCTCCCGCCAGACGCTCGGCGTAGGGCCTCAAGGCGGCCACGGCCCCGCCCCGGTCGCCGCTGCGCCAGGTGGAGTGGAAGGTGTCGAGCAGCGCGGCCAGGGCGGGGGCCTGGGGTTGGGACAGGAGTCCCGAGCGTGCGGACGTGGGCGCCAGGTTCTCGAGGTCGAAGAACGCCAGCAGCGCGTCCGCGGTGGCGGCGTCGCCTCCCGCCAGGTCCTCGGCCGCGGCCCGATGGGCGCGGGCCGGCTCATAGGCCGCGTCGTTCCAGGTGAAGTCGGCCCCGCCGATGAGCTGGACCTTGCTGGCCGCCGCCTGGTTCATGGGGTTGAGGACGATGCCGGTGACTTGCGCGGACAGTCCCGCCTCCCGCCGGGCGTAGGGGGCGAGGATGAGGCGTCCCGCCGTGCGGGGGAAGTCGTTGACCGGCGTGTTGTCCCACACGAACACGGGCCGCCCGAAGATGCTGTCCGCGGCTTGGGCTTGGGCCACCGTTATCTGGTCTGGCACGACGTAGGCCCCGGTCCACATGACCTCGACCGCCGGATCGAGCAGCGAGCGCAGCTGCTGGTGGTACTCGCTGTCGCTGGTGCCCCGGTATTCGGTCGGGACCATCTGCAACGGGCGGGCGCCGTCGTGGGTGGCGAGGAAGTCGTGCTGCACGGCGTTGAGCAGATCGGCCTGGGCCCGGGCGGCCGCCCCCGTGGAGGGGGCGCCGTAGACCGCGGCGTCGCCGGGGCAGTTCCAGCGGGTGTGGTCGATGTCGTCGAGCGCGATGGAGAAGGACCGCACGCCGAGCGCGTACATGGCGTCGAGCTTGGCCACCAGCGCGGCGCGGTCGGCCGGGTCGCCGTAACAGACGGACACGCCGGGCGACACCGCGAAGGTGAAGTGGACGTGGTTCGCCTGCGCTGCTTCCACCAGCGTCGCCAGCCCGGCCGCCTGGTCGGCCGGGTAGGGCTCGCGCCAGCGGTCGCGGTGGAAGGGGTCGTCCTTCGGGGCATAGATGTAGGTGTTGAGCTTGAACCGCCCGTAGAAGGCGAGCTGGTCGAGGCGTTCGGCGAGCGTCCACGGGCTGCCGTAGAAGCCCTCGATCGCCCCGCGGTGGCCCATGGCCGGGCGGTCGATGACGCCGACGCCGGCCACGACCCGGTCTCGCGCGAGCTGGCGCAGGGTCTGGGCCGCGTAGAACGTGCCCGCGGCGCCGGCCTCGGGCCCGGCCAGGACGACCCGGTCGTTCCCGTCGCTCTGCCGGAAGGCGGCCAGCGCGTAGCCCTCCTCCCCGAGGTCTTCCGGCACCGTCAAGCCCACGGCCCCCAGGGTGTCCACGGTGTCGGGATCGTCCAGCCCTCCCACGGACACCGTGAGTCTCCGGGCGCGGTCATGATCGCCCCTCCCGCCCCTCGGGCGGTCGGCTTCGGCTCCGTCGTCGCGGCCCGTCGAGGCGGCGTAGCCCGCGACGAAGTCGACGTTCGTGGCCCCGGCCGAGGCCAGCGCCTCGCTGACCGCGCGACGGGTGCCGTTGTCGACGCCCGCGGCGAGCAGCACGGTCACGGTGGCGGGCACATGCACGTCGTCACCGAGCCAGCGCATGTCCCGCGGCGTCGGCGTGACGACGGGCAGCGGTTCGGTGCGAGGGCCCAGCTCCGGCACGGCCGGCTCGGTCGTCGTGGTGGTCACGGCCGCCTGCTCTCTCCGCGTGCCCGAGCCGGCGCCGTCCCCCGAGCACCCGCCCGCGAGGACGATGCACACCAGCCCGGCCCGCGCCACGAGCCGCCACCCGACCGCCAAGCGCCGCGACCCGACCGTCGCGCGGCGGGCACGTGCTTGAGCCGGGATTCGGAGCACTGCACCTCCCCCTCCGCCGAGCGGCGCGCTCGGTCGCCCCTGCGACCGGGCAGTCGAGGGTACCCGTCTCCCGCGGTCCGATCGGGGTTCATGCCGTCGAGCCTCGGACGGTGGAGCGGGCGGCCCGGCGGCCGAGCGCCCAGGTGGTGGCCTCGCTGGCCAGGGCCGGATGGAAGCGCCAGCGGTTCAGCTGGCGCTCGGTGCCCGGGCCGTCCTCGCCCAGCTCGATGAGGCTGAGGGCGAGCTGGCGGGCCCGGTCCTGCAGGGCCTGGGCCACGTTGGTGGGCGCCTGGTCGACCCAGGCGGCGTGGTCGTCCTGGAGGCGGCGGGGCAGCCGGGCGATCTGGCGGCGCGACAGGGGCGGGAGCATGCGTCGCACCGCCAGCTTGGTCGGCCCGCAGAAGCGGGTGGCACCGAACTGGCAGCAGCGGGAGATGGTGCGGGGGAACGCGGCGGTGGAGCCCGGCCGGCGCCCGAGGCCCAGGGACAGCGCGCACTCGAGGAGGTCGAGGTCGAACCCCTTGGGCTCGCTGTCGAGGCGGGTCACGAGGTAGCGCAGCAACCAGGTGGCGCTCGGGCCGAGGATGCCCAACCAGAACTGCTCGACGTACAGGGTGCGCGGGTCGTAGCCGACCTGGTCGACCACCGGGTCGGACCAGGGCACGACGTGGAGCGTGCGTTGGTTGATAGGGGTGTCGCAGAGCTGCATCCGGTGGATCTCCAACTGGCAACGAGGTGGGAGCGAGGCCCGAAGCGGGGGCCCGCCGTCGAGGTCCTTAGGATGCTTCCCGGGCGCGAGGTGCTGTGTCAAGTGATCAGATGATGTTTTGGTCTCCACAAATATCTTTGCATGTCACCCAAGCCGGCGATAGCGTGCCCAGCCATGACCGATGACGTGAGCGAGGTGCGCAGCTGGGTGGACGACGCCCAGCGGGTGGTCGTGCTCACCGGCGCGGGCATCAGCACCGACAGCGGCATCCCCGACTTCCGCGGCCCACAGGGGGTGTGGACCCTCAACCCCGACGCCGAGAAGCAGGCGACGCTGCAGAACTACATGGCCGATCCCGAGATCCGGCGGCGCTCCTGGCAGGCCCGGCTCGGGCACTCGGCGTGGACGGCCGAGCCCAACCCCGGCCATCGGGCGCTCGTCGCCCTCGAGGCCCGGGGCAAGCTCGACACGCTGGTGACCCAGAACGTCGACGGGCTCCACCAGGCCGCGGGCTCCGACCCGGCGATCGTGGTCGAGGTGCACGGCACCATGCGGGACGTCGTGTGCATGTCGTGCGGGGAGCGGGCGCCCATGCAGCGGGCGCTCGACCGGGTGCGCGCGGGGGAGGAGGACCCCGCGTGTCGCACCTGTGGGGGCATCCTCAAGTCGGCGACCGTCAGCTTCGGGCAGAACCTGTTCCCGGGCGACATGGAGCGGGCGGGCGATGCCGCCCGGCGATGCGACCTGCTGCTGGCCGTCGGGACGAAGCTGTCGGTGTACCCCGTCGCCGACATGGTCCCCGTGGCCCACATGTCGGGGGCCCGCATCGCCATCGTCAACGACAGCGAGACCGCCATGGACCACCTGGCCGACGCCCTCCTGCGGGGCCAGATCAGCGAGATCCTGCCCCAGATCGTGGGCGCCGGCCCGTAGCCGGCTGTCGCGCCACGACGCCGGGGTAGTGGGCCGGGCCGGGCCCGGGGCTATTGCCTCGGGGTGTAGTGGGACGGCCTCGTATTGTCGCGGGATGCGGGTCGCCGGTCGTTGGTTGTGTCCGGGGTCACCGGATGTGGGTAGCCTGCCCCGGTGATGGCTGCGCTGCTGGAGGCTGCGAGGCGCCGCAATCCTTTACCTTCGGGCACTGCCGCGGTGGGGGTCGGGCTGATCGTCGCGGGGTTGTCCGCGTACGGATTCCTCTTCGTCGCCAACATCGCCCTGAGTGACGCCGAGTACTCGCCCCTCGGTGCGCTGTGGAGCCTCGTCTTCCTGGCGGGGCCCGGCCTGTTCCTTCCGTTCGAGCAGGAGATAAGCCGGGCGCTGGCCGAGCGGCGCGCCCGCCGGCTCGGGGGTGCGCCGGTCGTGCGCCGGGCGGGGACCCTCGGGGTCGGACTCCTGCTGGGCGTGCTGGTCGTGCTCATCCTGTCGGCCCGCTGGATCGTCGACCACCTCTTCGACGGCCAGATCCTGCTGCTCGTCGGCCTGGCGCTCGGGCTGGCCGGAGCGCTGGCCGGCCACCTCACCCGGGGCAGCATGTCGGGCACCGGGCGGTTCAAGGGCTACGGCACCTACCTCGGTGCCGACGGCTTCATCCGGGTGATGGGGGCGGTCGTGTGCCTGGTGGCCGGGGTCACCATCGCCGGCCCGTTCGGCATCGCCGTCGGCATCGCCGGCCTGCTGGCTGTGCCCGTGGCGCTGCGGGTGCAGAAGCCCGAGCTGGAGGATGGCCCCGAGTCTCCCCTCAGCGAGGTCGGCAGCGCCCTGCTGCTCCTGCTGGTGGCCTCAATGTGCGCGTTCGCCATCATGAACATCGGCCCGGTGCTGGTGAAGCTGCTGGCCGACGACTCGCAGAGCGCGGCCGCGGGGCGCTTCGTCAACGGCGTCGTGATCGCCCGCATCCCGCTCTTCCTGTTCCAGGCGGTCCAGGCCTCCCTCCTGCCGAAGCTGTCGGGCCTGGCCAGTTCCGGCCAGCTCGGAGACTTCCGCTCGGGGCTGCGCCGGCTGCTGGTGGCCGTGGCCGGGCTCGCGGTGGTGGGCACCATCGTCGGGGCCGTCCTCGGGCCGTTCGTGGTCGACACCATGTTCCCCGGCTCCGACCTCGGCGCCCGCACCATGGGCCTCCTGGCCGCCGGGGCCGGGCTCTACATGCTGGCCATGGCGTGCGCCCAGGCCCTGATCGCGCTGGGCGGCCACGCCGACCAGGCGGCCGGCTGGTTCATCGGCTGCGTCGCCCTCGCCATCACCGTGCTCATCTCGTCCCAGGACGTGTTCTTCCGGGTCGAGCTGGCCCTGCTGGCCGGCAGCGCGGCGGCGCTGGTCGTGATGGGGGTCCTGCTGGTCCGGCGGCTGACCGCGGCCGGCCCGCTGCACGTCGACTCGGGTGACCTCATCGAGGCCATCCACGACGTGGCCATCGAGCCCTAGCCGCCCCCGCAGCCCCGCCCCCGGGGCCGCGCCGCGAGCGGGAACAGCCGGCCTGGCCGGATTGTTGATGAGGTCGCTAGGCTTTTCCGGCTGCCACGCCGCACCAGATCGCACGAGAGGTCCCCATGCCGAGCTTCCGTGAGCTGCTCGCCGCCACCAAGTCCAAGATCCGCGAGATCGACACCGCCGAGGCCGACGAGCTGCGCCGCAAGGCCGGCGCCGTGGTGCTCGACGTCCGGGAGCCGGACGAGTACGAGCAGGGTGCCATCCCCGGGGCCGTCCACATCCCTCGCGGCACCCTGGAGAGCACGGTCGAGAACCGCATCACGGACCGCTCCGCCCCGGTGATCATCCACTGCGCCAGCGGCGTCCGCTCCGCCTTCGCAGCCAAGACGCTCAGCGACATGGGCTACCAGGACGTCGTCTCGGTCATCGGCGGGTTCAACAAGTGGAAGGACGAGGGCCGGCCCTGGTCCACGCCCCGCAAGCTCACCCCCGAGCAGCGCAACCGGTACCAGCGCCACCTGCTGCTGCCGGAGGTCGACGTCGAGGGCCAGCTCAAGCTGCTCGACGCCCGGGTCCTGCTCCTGGGAGCGGGCGGCCTCGGCTCCCCGGCGGCGCTGTACCTGGCCGCCGCCGGCGTCGGCACCATCGGCATCGTCGACATGGACGTGGTCGACGAGTCCAACCTGCAGCGCCAGATCCTCCACAACGTGGACCGCCTCGGCGAGCGCAAGGTCGACTCGGCCAAGAAGGCGCTGACCGCGCTCAACCCCGACGTCAACGTCGTCACCCACGACGTGCGCCTCGGCGCCGACAACGTCATGGACATCTTGAGCGGCTACGACATCGTGGTCGACGGGGCCGACAACTTCCCGGTGCGGTACCTGCTCAACGACGCCGCGCTCAAGCTCGAGATCCCGGTGGTGCACGGCTCGATCTTCCGCTTCGAGGGCCAGGTGACCGTGTTCAAGCCCCATGACGGGCCGTGCTACCGCTGCTTCCTGGCCGAGCCGCCGCCGCCGGAGCTGGCGCCCTCGTGCGCCGAGGCCGGCGTGCTGGGCGTGCTGCCGGGCATCGTGGGCTCCATCCAGGCGGTCGAGGCCATCAAGCTCATCCTCGGGATCGGCGACAGCCTTTCGGGCCGCCTGCTGGCCTACGACTCGCTGGAGCAGTCGTTCCGCACCTACAAGATCCTGCGCGACGCCGAGTGCCCCACGTGCTCGATCGATCCCGACCAGATCGTGATCGCCGAGTACGACCAGTTCTGCATGCCCCACCCGCGGCAGGCCCCGCCCGAGGCCTGATCGCCACCCCAGCGAGCTGACGGCGCGGCGCACGGTCACCC
>JBKPRV010000362.1:0-12103 GCA_046734715.1 Actinomycetota bacterium
AGTCTTGCCCGACCAACCCGCCGGGCGCTCGGCCGGCACCACGGTGACACCGCCGGCGCGCGCCACGGCGGCCGTCCCGTCGGTGGATCGGTCGTCGACCACGACCACCTCGTAGGGCTGCGGGTCGGCAGCAAGCGAGTCGAGCAGGCGAGGGAGCTTGGCCGCCTCGTCGCGGGCGGGAACGATCACCGAGATTCGGGCGCCGACCGGCCCGGCGGCGGGCAGGGAGCGCCGCCGCCCCGCGAGGGCCCAGCCGAGGATCCATCCGACGGCGAGCACCGCAGCCGTGGCGGCGTTCACCCTCCGCCCCGCCGCGCTATGTCGGTGCGCGCTCGCTCCCACAGCGCGAGCACCAGCGTGAGCAGCGCGAAGCCGAAGAAGAAGTCCTCGACCGGGATGTCCCAGGGAAACCGAACGCCGGTCACCTCATCGCCGTCATACAGCACGATCGGCGCGCTCAGCTTCGTGAGCCACCCGTCGACGAGCACCTGGAACGCGAACACGATGGCCATCGCCACCCAATACGCGGGCCGCCGGAACAGGCCCGACCCCAGCACCCGCACCTCGAGCGCCACCACCGCCACCACCGCCGCGGCCGCGGCCACCGTGTACTCAGGCATGGGGCGCCGTTCGTCTCCCGCGCCCCGCCGGGCCGGCGGCCGATCCGGGGACCAGACGCCGGGTCGCGCCGAGCACGATCTTCACGGCCTCGTATGTGAGCAGCGCGCAGATCGGGACGGCCACGAAGAAGGCGAGCTCCTCGACCGGGAGCGCGCCGAGTAGTCGCCAGCCCGTCACATACCGCGTGTTGTACCACCAGTGTCCCCGGTCGATGGCGATGACGTCCCAGGCGACGAAGACCGCCACCGCCGGTGCCAGTGACCGGACCAGCCGCCGGGGCTGCCGGTACACCCGAGCGCCCAAGACCAGCTCGAGGGGCAAGGTGACGAGGAGGCAGCCGGCGATGACCGCCAGGTACTGCCAGCGCTCGGTGGCCGCGGCCATCACGCCGGCTCCGGTCACGACGCCTGCCGGTTGGATCGGGGCACGACGACCGGCGCGGGACAAAGGGCCGCGACCAGGTCGCCGTCCTCGATGCGGGCCAGGAGGTCGTCGGCGCTCGTCGTGCGGTCGTTGACGAAGGCGTCGTGGAGCGCCGGGGCCAGGCGACCCTGTCGCGCGAGGTCGCGCAGGCGCTGGCGGACAGGTCGCGCCAGAGGGAAGTATTCATCCTCCTCGGTCGTCACCAGCCGGTCCACCCGGCCCGGGCGCAGGGCGTGGATCACGCGGTCGACTGCATGCCCCGGCGTGGATGCGCCGGCGGTCACGCCGACGACGCCGGGCCGGGGAGCGGGGGTGTCTACCGTGGCGAGCAGGTCCGCCGGCAGGTCACCCGGCCCGGACACCCGCACCACAACCGGACATCCGGCACGGCGCGCGGTAGCGGCGAGCGCGCCGGTGTTGGACGACGTGGGTGACCCGACCACCACGACGGCGTCGCACCGTTCGGCCAGGGCCCGGACAGCGGCCTGGCGGTTGGTCGTGGCAAAGCACAGGTCGTCCCGCGGCGGCAGCCACACGTGGCCGAACCGGCGCCGGGCCGCGGCGACGACGTCGCTCCAGGCGTCGTGGGCGAGCGTCGTCTGTGCGAGCACCGCCACCGGAGCGCCCGGGGGCACGGGGGCCGTCATGACATCCGCGGCCGTGCCCACGGCGACGACGGACTGGGGAGCCTGGGCGATGGCGCCGACCGCTTCGTCGTGCCCGGGGTGCCCGATGTAGACGACGCTGCCGCCCGATCGGGCGTGGGTCCGGATCTCGTGGTGGACCTTCGTGACGAGTGGGCACACGGCGTCCACCACGACCGACGCCCGCCGGGTTGCCCGCTCGATGGTGTCGGGGGCGCTGCCATGGGCGCTGAGCACGAGCGGAAGGCCGGGCGGCGCCTGGTCCGGGTCGTCCACGAAGCGGACACCGAGGCGCTCGAAGCGGGCCACGACCTCCTCGTTGTGTACGACGGCGTGCACGCAGATCACTGGCGGCCGGTGGAGCACGACCATCCATGCCAGCGACTTCACCGCCGCCTCGACGCCGGCACAGAAGCCCCTCGGTTCAGCCAGCAGGACGTCGGGCTTGAACATGGCGGCGATATTAGTGCTAAATTAAGGCGATGCCAACGCTCGTTGATCTCCCCACCCCCTCGGGGGAGATTCCGGCGCCGCCGGCGGCTCCCCCCGCCGGCGGCGATCCGGTCACTCCGATCGCCCGTCGCGTCGAGTCGCGAGTCCGGTCGGTCCTGGCCCGCCACCGCGACACCTGGGCAGCCGAGCAGCCTGCGCTGTCGCAGCTCTTCGCCGCGCTCGACGGCTTCGTCACGGCCGGTGGCAAGCGGCTCCGCCCCGCCTTCTGCTACTGGGGTGCGTTGGCCGGCGGCGCGACGGGCGACGAGCCCGAGCTCCTCGACACCTGCGCCGCGCTCGAGCTCCTCCACGCATTCGCTCTCATCCACGACGACGTGATGGACGGCAGTGCCACCCGGCGCGGCCAGCCCGCCCTGCATGCGAGCTTCGCCGCCCGCCACGCGACGGAGGGTGGCGCCGGCGAGAGCCGTCGCCACGGCGAGGGCTTGGCGATCCTGGCCGGCGACCTCGCATTCGTCCTCGCCGACACCCTGGTCGAGACCGCTCCTGCCCGCGTCCGGCACCTGTGGCACGAGATGCGGGTCGAGCTGGTGGCGGGCCAGTGGGTCGACGTGGTGGCGGCCGCGAGCTCGGCGCGCTCCCCCGACCTGGCCCGCTGGGTGGCCCGCTACAAGTCGGGCCGGTACACCGTGGTGCGGCCGCTCCACCTCGGTGCGGCCCTGGCCGGCGACGACCGGCTCCTGGGCCCGTACTCCGCGTTCGGCGAGCCGCTGGGCGAGGCCTTCCAGCTGCGTGACGACCTCCTGGGCGTCTACGGCGACCCCGTCGACACCGGCAAGCCGTCAGGTGACGACCTGCGCGAGGGCAAACCCACGCTGCTCCTGGCCCTGGCCAGCGGCCGCGTAGGCGGTGCCGGCCGGCGGCTGATCGAGCGGGTCGGGTCCCCGGACCTCGGCGACGACGAGATCGCCGGCCTGCGCCACCTGTTCGAGCGGTGTGGGGCGCGGGCAACGGTCGAGGCCGAGATCGAACGGCTCGTCGCCCGGTCGGAGCAAGCGCTCGCCGCCACCCGCATCTCCCCGAGGGCCCGCGACGGCCTGCACGCGTTGGCCCGGATCGCGGTCCGGAGGGACCGATGACCCGACGAGCCGTCGTCGTCGGCGCCGGCTTCGGGGGCCTGGCCGCGGCCTGCCATCTGGTCGGCTCGGGCTGGGACGTCGAGGTCATCGAACGGCTGGAGGCGCCCGGCGGCCGGGCGGGCCGGCTCGAGCGGAACGGCTTCCGCTTCGACACGGGGCCCACTGTCCTGACGATGCCTGACCTCCTGGCCGCCACGTTCGCCGCCGCCGGCGGTGACATGGACGACCACCTGGAGCTGACTCGCCTCGACCCCGCCTACCGCGCCTGCTTCGCCGACGGCAGCGAACTGCGCGTGCGCGCCGATCGAGACGCGATGGCCGCCGAGGTCGCTCACGTCTGCGGGCCCGCCGAGGCCGAGCGCTTCGACCGGTACTGCGACTGGCTCGGCCGCCTCTGCCGCCTGGAGGTGCCCTCCTTCCTCGATCGCAACTACGACCACGTCACCGACCTGGTCCGCCCGCTGGGCCCCGCCCTCGGTCTCCTGCGCCTGGGCGCGCTGCGACGGCTCGACCGCGTCGTCGCGCGCGCCTTCCACGACGACCGGTTGCGCCGCCTCTTCAGCTTTCAGTCGCTCTACGCCGGGATCGCGCCGCACCGGGCGCTCGGGGTGCTGGCCGTGATCGGCTACATGGACGTGGTTGCCGGGGTGTGGGCGGCCCGCGGGGGGATGCACGCCGTTGCGACCGGCCTGGCGGACGCCTTGGCCAAGGCGGGGGGTCGCATCAGCTACGGGAGGTCGGTCGACGAAGTCGTGCTCGCCGACGGCGACCGAGGCGCCGTCCGGGGCGTCCGCAGCGGTGGCGACCTGGTGACCGCCGACGCCGTGGTGGTGAACGCCGACCTTCCCGGGGCCTACGGGCTGCTCCCGGGCCTCCGGCCCCCGGCGTCGCTGCGCCGCGCCCACTACTCCCCTTCTGCCGTCGTCTGGCACGCGGGCGTCCGGGGCCGCCCCGCCGCTGGCCATGCGCACCACAACATCCACTTCGGACACGCCTGGCGCCCGGCCTTTCGGGACCTGGACGACGGGCGGCGCATGTCCGACCCCTCGCTGCTGGTGTCGGTGCCCACGCTGTCCGACCCGGAGCTCGCCCCGCCCGGATGCTCGGTGCTCTACACGCTGGAGCCGGTCCCCAACCTCACCGGCGGGCTCGACTGGGCGCGCCTGAGGGCAACGGTGCGCAGCGAGCTGTCGGCACGCATCCAGCGCCTCGGCTACCCGGTCGACACCGTGGAGGAGTCGCTGGTCGACCCCGTCGACTGGGCCCGCCAGGGCCTCGCGGCGGGCACGCCGTTCTCGCTGAGCCACCGCCTGTTGCAGTCCGGACCGTTCCGGCCGTCCAACGTCGACGGTCGCGCTCCCGGCCTCGTGTTCGTCGGAACCGGCACCGTCCCCGGGGTCGGCGTCCCCATGGTGCTGCTGTCGGGCAAGCTGGCCGCCGAGCGCCTGGGGCCGGGCGCATGATCCTACCGGCCCGGCGTGTCCGCTCGGCACGCTCGCTCTCCGACCGGGACCTCGCGGTGCCGGCCGCCCTGCGCGACGCCTACCGCGAGTGCCGGCGGCTCACCCGTCGGCACGGGACCACCTACTACTGGGCGACGCAGGTGCTCCCCGCCGCGCGCCGCCCCCACGTGCAGGCGCTCTACGGCTTCTGCCGGCATGCCGACGAGATCGTCGACGCCCAGGACGGCGCGTCCGTTGCCCGGCGACGAGCCCGGCTCGACGACCTGCGGGAGGCGTTGCAGGCCGCGCTCGCCGCGGGATCGACCGGCCCGGAGGCCGACCCTGCCGTGGCCGCGGTGGCGCACACGGCGACCACATTCAGCATCGACGCGTCGTGCTTCGACCGTTTCCTGCGGTCGATGGCCATGGACCTGACCGTCGACAGCTACCGCACCTGGGAAGACCTGTGCGATTACATGGACGGGTCGGCGGCGGTCATCGGCGAGATGATGCTGCCGGTGCTCGGCGCATGCGATCCGCGTGCGGTCGGGCCAGCCCGTGACCTCGGCCTTGCCTTCCAGCTCACCAACTTCATCCGCGACGTGGGCGAAGACCTCGACCGCGGCCGGGTGTACCTGCCAGTCGAGGATCTCGACCGTTTCCGGGTTGACGTCACGGCGCGCACCGTGACCCCGGGCTGGCGGGCGCTCGTGTGCTTCGAGATCGACCGGGCTGGGGCGCTCTACTCGTCGGCCGACGAGGGGATCGAGTTGCTTCCTGCGTGGTCGGCCCGCTCCATCCGCACTGCAAGGGTCCTCTACGCCCGCATCCTCGACGAGATCGTCGCGAACGACTACGACGTGTTCTCGATGCGAGCCCGCGTTCCCACCGTCACCAAGCTGGCCGTCGCCGCGTCCGGACTGCTGGGCAGATGACCTCGGGGTCGCACGACCCCCCTGCGGGCACCTTCACACTCCAACAGGTGGCCGAGCGCTTGGGAGTCCACTACATGACGGCCTACCGCTACGTCCGAACGGGGCAACTGATCGCTACCCGCCGCGACGGACGCTGGACGGTAACCCCGGGCGACCTGGCCACCTTCGAAGGGAACCAATCCACACCGCCGCCGAGGGGCCGGCACGCCTCCGGTGACGGAGCGGTCGACGGGGCTACCGGCCGCCGCTATCGCACCCGCCTGCTGGAGCGGCTGCTGGCCGGCGACGAGGCAGGTGCCTGGCGGGTGGTCGAATCAGCGCTGGTGACCCGGATGCGTCCGGACCGGGTCCACCTCGACCTCCTGGCCCCGTGCCTGCGCGAGATCGGGGATCGCTGGGCCGCCGGCTCCCTCAGCGTCGGCGGCGAGCACATCGCCACGGCCGTCGCGGTCCGCCTGGCCGCTCGCTTGGCGCCGTTGTGCGCTCGACGGGGACGCACCCGGGGCACGGTGATCATCGGCGGGTCGGCGGGCGAGCTGCACGGGCTGCCGATCACTCTGGTCACCAATGTCCTGCGGTCCCGGGGCTGGGAGGTGCTCGAGCTCGGGCCGAACACGCCCGTCGCCGACCTCATCGAGGCGGTTGGGCGCACCGATCGTCTACGGGCGGTCGGGGTCAGCGTGGGCAGCGACGCCGCCCAGGAGTCGGCCGCACGGGCCCTGGCGGCCGTCCGCGACCGGTTCCCGCAGGTACCGCTGCTCGCCGGCGGCCCCGGGGTGCCGGACGCGACGGTCGCCCGCCGGCTGGGCGCCGACGCATGGGCTCCCGATGCCGACCAGCTCGACGCCCTGCTGTCGGACAGCGGGTAGGTGGACGCCCAGGCCCTTCGTCTGCGGGTCGCCGTCATGGATGGCCGACGGCCGGTGCATTTGCGTGCTCGCGGAGGGAGTCGCTCAGCGGGGGATGGCCAGGAGCATGAGCGTCGACCAGGTGACGTGGGTGAGGGTCGGGGCGAGGATGCCCCGTGTGGCCAGGCGCTCCAGCATGAACACCGTGCCCATCGCCGCCGCCGCCACGACGAGGGCGACGTTCAACGTCGCCACCGTGACCAGCACGTAGACGGCGGTCGCGACCACGGCCCGATGGTCGCCGACGAGTGCGACCGGGAGTGCACCCCGGAAGAAGCGCTCCTCGGCCACGGCGTTGACGACGGCGATCGCCAGCACCAGCACGGTCGGCCCGGCGTCCGCCGTCGCGAGCACCGAGTCGACGGCACCGTCCAGGCCTGGCACATGGCGGGCCACGAGCGACGCTCCGAGGAAGGCCACGAAGGCCAGGCCCCCCACCACGATCGCCGCCAGCAACCTGCGCCGGCTTTCCCTGCGGTCGGTGGACCGGCCGAGATGGAGCGGACCCGCCGCCGCGCTGCCCGCCATCCAGATGGCGGCGAGGAGGAAGCCGAGCAGGCTGAAGGCCAGCGAACCGCGCGGGACTGCCAGCGTGGCGGCCAGCGCCAGCGTCCCCGTCGCCAAGGTGGCAGCGACGACGAGCCGGCGGCGGCGCCGGGCCGCCGCCGGTTCCATGGGCTCGGGGAGGAGCGCGGGCGTCAGGAGATCACGAACTGTCTGCATCCGCCGAGCCGCGCAAGCGGCGGGCGCGGGCCGCCAGGGCTGCGGCCGCTGCCTCGGGGAAGTCCATCGGCCGGTGGTCGACAAGCTCCTCGATGCGGTGGTCGTGCACGACGACCTCGTTCGTCATCGAGTCGACCAACGCCGCCGCTGTGGTCAGGTCTACGTCGGTCACCAGCCGGAGCCAGTGGGACGAGAGCCGGGGCGTCAGCACCGGCACCGGCAGGATGACCCGCCGCCGCCCGGTCATCTCGGCCACCGTTACCAGCATGTCCCGGTAGCTGAGCGCATGGGGGCCACCGATCTCGTAGGTCTCGCCGATCGCGGCGTCGATCCCGGCCACGCCCACCAGGAACCGTACGGCGTCGGCCAGCGCGATCGGCTGGGTACGGGTCTGCACCCACCGCGGCGTGACCATGGCGGGGAGCCGCTCGACGAGCTGGCGCAGGATCTCCCAGCTGATGCTGCCGTCGCCGATGATGATGCCGGCCCGCAACGCCGTCGTCGGCACGGTGTCCGACAGGATCCGCTCGACCTCTCGCCGGCTGCGCAGGTGAGGCGACAGAGCGTCGTCGTCCTCGCCGAGGCCACCGAGGTACACGATCTGCGAAACGCCGGCCGCGGCGGCAGCGCCAGCGAAGGCACGGGCGCCGACCCGGTCGCGCTCGGCGAAGTCCGCGTGGGCCAGCGAGTGGACCAGGTAGTAGGCGACATCCTGGCCGTCGAGTGCCGACTGGAGGCTCCCAACGTCCGCGATGTCACCCCGCACCGCAGCCCCGCTACCGCGGTACTGCTCGGGACGGCGGGTCATGGCGGTGACGTCGTGTCCGGCCGCGTCGAGCGCGGCGGCGACATGCCGGCCGACGAATCCGGTCGCACCGGTCACGAGGATCTTCACGTCTGCTCCAAGCCGATCGGGTGGTCGTCGTTCGCGGAGCAACTACCCGCCAATGCGCCATTGACACAGACGCAGCCAGAGAGAGCACGCGAGGGTCGAGCGATCAGCCCAGCGTGCCCCGGAGGATGCTGTCGCCGGAGCAGGTCGGATCGCCGCCTGGGGGTTCCATCGACACATCCACGATCGGCCGTACGGGCCCCCGGCGCCGATCACGTCGGTCGCTTTGGTATCGATCAGTGCCTGCAGGCCGATGCCCCCCGCAGGCGTCGTCCCACGCTCGTCCCACAGCCGTCCACGGATCGAGGGTCTGCGGGGGTGGCCCGCGGGTCGACGCGCGAGCCCGGCCCCGGCGCAGGGAAGCCCGGTTCCTCACGGCGCTGCGGATCATCGGTTACGAGCCGGACACGGGCAGTTGCCTGTCGAGAAGCCAAGCTTGGCCGGCCGGCGGCGTAGAACGTCGCGGCCGCACTCCCGGTGGAACCGCCTATCGCCTCTCCGCGAGGACGCGAGCGATCGGGAGGACGGAGGCGAGACACATGGCGGATGATCAGCGCACCAGACTGTCACCTCGAAGCGTGGTCAGAACGGACGGTCGAGCATGGTCAGCATGCTCACCGATCCGGCGGTCAGGGATGCTGTGGGACGTTCTCGAGACGTCGTTCGAGGGCACGCCGGCGCGGTGGCGACGCGAGCGCGTACTGGGCATTTGTACGGTAGACACGCTGAACATGAGCCTGGCGGTGACGCGATAACTGCGCCCGCCTCGTTCGCTCACGCCCAGGTCGGACACCGATCAGAACAGCGCACCTTCGGCGCCAAACGACGCGTACCGGGTGGTGCCGGGCAGAGGCGGCTGACCCAAGCACACGGCTAGCAGGCGGCGAACCGCGTCGTCGCGGATCCTGCAGTCACCCGGCCGCTAGCAGCACGACCGACGTCTGAGGGGCCAAGGTGATCGTGGCTGCCGCTGGGGTGCCGTCGATGCGGGTGTAGCCGGCAGGGACCGTGAATGTGGCTTTGCCGATGTCTGGCTCGCGGGTGACGACGATCCCGCCATCGAAGTCCCGGCGGATGAACCCACCCCAGTCGTAGCGGGCACCTAGCGCGTCACCGAGGTCGAGCTGGAACCCTGCCCAGAGATTGTCGGGGTTGAGGATCCCCAACATCTCGGAGCCCACCATGTCGTTGCCTTCGGTCACCAGCAGATAGGTCGCCAGGTTGTGTTCGGCCTGCATCATCGTCGACCCGACGTCGTCGTTCACGATCACGTTCGTGCCTTGGGCGTGGACCCGGTCTATGAACGCCAGGAGCGTGCGGTATCCGTAGGCGGCACCGGCGTCGAGGCCGCCGTCGTTGCCACCGTGTTCGATCATGACCCAGTCCGCGGCGGCGATCTCCCGAGACACGAACGGGTCATCGAAGGCGGTCTGGTCGGCGTACCAGATCGTGTTGTGCACGATCTCCAGCTCGGGGAACGTCGCTCGCACTAGCTCCATGAAATCGGCGAAGTAGCGCTGCCAGTCGGTGAGCGTGAGGAGCCGACCGGTGTTCGGATCGCGGATCCGCGACGTCGAGGTGGTGCCGTTCGAGAACCGGAACGCCAGGTTCACGTCGTCAATGAACACGCCCTGGTAGCCGAGGTTGATCTTCTCCTGGATGCGTTGGAGGAACCACTGCCGATAGGCGGGGTTGGAGATGTCTGCGGCGTACTGCGGGCAGGTACCGCCTGAGCAGCCCCAGTCGATGAACACCTGCCGGCCGGTGTCGAAGTCGGTGAGGATCCATTCGGGATGCTGCGCGTATTGGGGCCACGCTGGCTTGATGGCGTAGGCGTCGGTGTATTCGACGGCCCGGTCGTACCAGGTGAGCCGCGAGTCGAAGTAGGGCGAGTCCACGAGCATCCGGTGGTAGTGGTCCCGCATGAACTGCTTCTCGGCATCGGTGGGGTTGCTGGTCCACGGGTCCAACCCCGACTTCGGGGTGAAGAACTTGACGTCACCCGCGCCCGGCCGGGTCGGTGGTGTCGTTGTGGTCGTGATCGGCGCGGTCGTGGTCGGGGTCGGGATGGTCGTGGTCGTCGCGGGAGTGGTGGTTGTCGTCGTCGGTGCCGTCGTCGTGGAGACGGTCATGGTCGTGGTGGGCTTGCCGTGGTGGTCGCCGGGGTTCTTGCGGTGGGGCGCGGCCGGGCCGCACGCCGCAAGAACCACCAGCGCCAGCAGCATCAGCAGGACACCGGATCGCCTCATGACCGCTGACCTCCCCAGCCCGGCCAATGGCGGATGCTACTACTCCCGCGGTCGCCCGGACCCGGCACGCCGAGCAGAGGCCGATGGCCTCATGCCCGGTGGTGCTGATCTGGTCGAGTTGGCTCCACCGAGTCGTACGTCGCCCTAGTGGCGCTGCTCAGCCCTCGGCGTCGCACCGCCGTCCGCGACCGCGTGGGAGCGATCACCGGCGTCCTGACCTTGCTCTACGCCTCATAAGCCTGCGGTGGGGTGAGCTGATCGCCTTGCGCCGCCGGGATCTCGACCTGGACGAGGGGTTCGTGACCGTGCGGTCGGCGGTGACTGAGATCGACAGCAAGCTCGACGGGGCCCGACCTAAGTCGCTCGCCGGGGTACGGGAGGTCGGCATCCCGGCTGCTCTGTCGCCCGAGCTGCGCGAGCACGTCCGCCGCTGGTCCGAGAAGGGTTCGCACGGGCGCGTGTTCGTCGGGGCTCCACTTCCACGACCTGCGGCACACCGGGAACACCCTGACCAAGGGGGCCAGCCTGAAGGATGTGATGCGGCGGCTCGGCCACGCCAGCACCCGGGCGGCGCCGATCTACCAGCACGCCGATCGGGCCAGCGAGCGGGCGATCGCAGAGGGCTTGTCCGAGACGATCCGGAGGGCGCTCGCCGATTCGAACGGGCACGGGGAGGGCACAGAGGCTCTGGAGGCCTTACCGCCCGGCGGGTCGAACGACGACCCGGAGGCATCGTGACCAGCGCCGGAGCGGCTGGCACCCCCAACGGGATTCGAGCCCGTGCCGCCACCTTGAGAGGGTGCAGACAGTTCCGCATGGCGTCCCCTGGTCCGCATAGGCCCTAGTCAGGATCAAGTCCAATCCGCACCGACCGCACCGAGCCGCATGATCCGCACCGAGTAGATGGGCCAATGGATGGGTCGCCCGCGTCAGGACAGCAGACATGGTGGGCGCGCCGGTCACGAAGCGGCTTGAGCGCGCCTAACTCCGACCCGGCGTTCAGTGACACCCTTCCGACGACTCGTACGCGGCTCGCCGGGTGGTCGACGTCAATGCTGAGATCGACAGCCCCGCACAACTGTCGGACAACTGTGGATCGTCGGTCCCCGATATGAGCACTTCGACGCCGACGTGATGGTCCGCCGGCTAGTGGCTGGTTGTCACCAGCAGTAATGCCTCGAACCAGGCGAGTCACCGGCGTGGCCGCTGCGGCAGTCGCTATGCACGCTTCGACGGACGAGAACGCCGGGTCGTCCAGTCCGGTTGATGCCGGTCCTGAGCGAGGTACACAGCGAGGTCACGGACGCGCTAAGACTCATCTGATCGCTGGAGCCCGTCGAGGAGCGTGCGCGAGATCGCTCCGAGCTCATCGAGCTGCTCTGGAGTGATCCTGTCAAGTACCAGATGTCGGACATGTTGTCGGTGGAACGGTACGGCCTTGCCGAGCGCCGATAGGCCTGCCGACGTGATCGTGACGTTGACGGCTCGGCCTTCGCCACTGGATCGGCGGACAAGCCCGCGTTTGCACATACGCGTCAACTGATGGTGCAGTCGGCTCTTCTCCCACCCGAGTCTCTGCCCTAGCTCAATCGCTCGGAGTCGGTGACTGTCCGCCTCGGAGAGGACGGCGAGCACCGTGTAGTCGGCGTGCGACAGGCCACTGTCAGCCTGGAG
>JBKPRV010000363.1:0-12771 GCA_046734715.1 Actinomycetota bacterium
CGGCGGTGGTGGCCGTCCCGGCGCGGGTCCCCGCGGCGGGCAGCGTGCCCCGCGCCGGCGTGGCCGTCGTCGTCGCAGCCGCGAGGAGCTCCAGCCCATGGAGGCGCCCTCCTACACGCCGGCGTCCGCGCCGGTGCCGGAGGGCGTGATCGTGGTCGAGCGGGCCTCCACGCCCCAGGACCTCGGTCCCAAGGTCAACCGCACCGCGGCCGACGTCGTCCGCTTCCTCATGCAGCAGGGCGAGATGGTCACGGCCACCCAGTCGCTGACCGACGACATGATCGAGCTGTTCGCGGCCGAGATCGGCGCGGACATCCGCCTGGTCGACCCGGGCGAGGAGCAGGAGGTCGAGCTGCAGCGCCAGCTCGGCTTCGAAGAGCTGTTCGAGCCCGACGGTCGGGACGACTACGAGCCGCGCCCGCCGGTCATCACCGTGATGGGCCACGTCGACCACGGCAAGACCAAGCTGCTCGACCGCATCCGCAACGCCAACGTGGTCGAGGGCGAGGCCGGCGGCATCACCCAGCACATCGGCGCCTACCAGACCGAGAAGAACGGTCGCCTGATCACGTTCATCGACACCCCGGGCCACGAGGCGTTCACCGCCATGCGCGCCCGTGGTGCCGAGGCCACCGACATCGTGGTCCTGGTGGTGGCGGCCGACGACGGCGTCATGCCGCAGACGGTCGAGGCGCTCAACCACGCCAAGGCGGCCGGCTCGCCCATCGTGGTGGCCATCAACAAGATCGACCGCGAGCAGGCCAACATCGACCGAGTCAAGCAGCAGCTGTCCGACCAGGGCCTCATCCCCAGCGACTGGGGCGGCGACACCGAGATGGTCCCGGTGTCCGCCCTGCAGGGCCTGGGCATCGACGAGCTGCTCGAGACCCTGCTGCTGGTGGCGGACCTGCAGGAGCCGCCCATCGAGGCGAGCCCCGACGGCCGCGCCGCGGGCGTGGTGCTGGAAGCCAACCTGGACGTGGGCCGCGGCCCGGTGGCCTCGGTCCTGGTGCAGCGGGGCACGCTGCGGGTCGGCGATCCGCTCGTGGCCGGTGCCGCCTGGGGCCGGGTGCGGGCGCTGATCAACGACCACGGCGTCAACGTGCGGGAAGCGGCGCCCTCCACGCCGGTCCAGGTGCTGGGCCTCAACGAGGTGGCCGACGCCGGCGACCAGTTCGTCATCGCGCCGGACGAGAAGCTGGCCCGCACCGCGGCGCAGACCCGTGAGCACTGGCAGCGGGTCGCCAGCCTCGGCCGCGAGGCCGCGGTCACCAGCGGTGGCGCCAAGCTCGAGGACATCTTCGAGCAGATCCAGCAGGGCGAGGTCGCCACCCTGAACCTCGTCCTCAAGGCCGACGTGACCGGCTCGCTGGAAGCGCTCACCGAGGCGCTGCGCAAGCTCGAGCGCGAGGACGTGAAGCTGTCGTTCGTCAACCGCGGCGTCGGCGGCATCACCCGCAGCGACGTCCAGCTGGCGGCGGCGTCCAACGCCACCATCATCGGCTTCAACGTGCGGCCCGACCGCTCGTCCCGGGAGCTGGCGCTGGCCGAGAACGTCGAGATCCGTACCTACGAGATCATCTACCAGGTGCTCGAGGACATCGAGAACGCCCTGCTCGGCCTGCTGCAGCCCGAGTTCGAGGAGATCGTCACGGGCGAGGCCGAGGTCCGGGAGATCTTCTCGGTGCCCCGGGTCGGCAAGGTGGCCGGCTGCTACGTCACCAACGGCACCATCACCCGCAACTCCAAGGTGCGGTTCCTGCGGGACGGCACGGTCATCTGGAAGGGCACGATCACGTCGCTCAAGCGGTTCAAGGACGACGTGCGCGAGGTGCAGTCCGGCTACGAGTGCGGCATCGGCCTCTCCGACTTCCAGGATCTCAAAGAGGGCGACGTCATCGAGACGTTCGAGGAGCGGGAGATCCCGCGCACCTGAGCGGCCGAGGTCAGGCGGCCCCTGGCGGTCGCCGTACGCTAAGAGACGTGCACGCGGCGGCCTTGCGGATCGAGCTCTACCTACGCGAGTGCCGGTCGCTCAAGGCCAAGCGGGCCGCGGTGAAGCCGATGATCGAGGGCCTGTTCAAGCGGCACCGGGTCTCGGTGGCCGAGGTCGACCACCAGGACTCGTGGCACCGGGCCACGCTCGGGGTGGCCGCAGTGGCGTCCACCCCGAAGCACCTGGCCGAGGTGCTGGACCACGTGGAGCGGTTCGTGTGGTCGTTCCCCGAGGTCGAGGTGCTGCGCATCGACCGCCTGTGGATCGAGGAGGAGGACGAGACATGACCAAGCGCCACGGGACCGCCCGGGACTTCCCGCGCACGGCGCGGCTCAACCACCTGGTCCACGAGATCGTCGCCGAGGAACTCGAGCGGCTGGACGATGACCGCCTCGGCTTGTTCACCGTGGTGGGCGTCGAGGTCGAACCGGACCTGCGGCGGGCGACCGTGTGGTACACGTCGCTCGACACGGCCGGGGATGCGGTCGGGGGCCAGCCCGAAGGCGAGGGGCTGGCCGAGGCGCTGGAGGAGCACCGGGCCCGGCTGCAGGCCGCCATCGGCCGCCAGGCCCGGATGAAGCGCACCCCCGAGCTGGTGTTCGAGCCCGACACGGTGATCGTGCGCGCCCAGCGGGTCGAGGACATCCTGCGCGACCTCGGGGACGGCTAGTGGCCCAGCGGGGCCCCGGCCCCGACGGGGTCGCCGTGGTCGACAAGCCCGCGGGCTGGACGTCCCACGACGTGGTGGCCAAGGCGCGGGGGCTGCTGGGCACCCGCAAGGTCGGCCACTCGGGCACGCTCGACCCCGACGCCACCGGAGTCCTGGTGCTGGGTGTGGGCCGGGCCACCCGGCTGCTCACGTTCCTGTCGGGGCTGGACAAGCGCTACGTGGGCGAGGTCGTCCTGGGCGTGGCCACGTCCACCCTCGACGCCGCCGGGGAGGTCACGGGGACGTGGGACATGGGCGCCGTGGGCCTCGACGACATGCGGCAGGCCGCGGCCGGGCTGACGGGCGAGATCCTGCAGGTCCCGCCCATGGTCTCGGCCAAGAAGGTGGAGGGGCGGCGGCTCCACCAGCTGGCCCGCGCCGGCGTCGAGGTCGAGCGGGAACCGGTGCCGGTCCGGGTGGACCGGTTGGCGGTCGGGGAGGCGGTGGCGCCCGGCATCTTCCCCGTGGAGGTCGAGTGCTCGTCGGGGACCTACGTGCGCTCGCTCGCCGCGGACCTGGGCGCGGCGCTGGGCGGCGGGGCCCACCTGCGCGCGCTGCGGCGGGTGGCGGTGGGCGAGTTCACGATCGACGAGGCGGTCCCGCTGGCGGCCCTGGGGCCGGACCGCCTGCTGCCACCGGTCGAGGCGCTGCGGGGACGGCCCCGGGTGGCAGTCGACGAGGCGATCGAAGCGCTGGTCGGCCACGGCCGGGTGCTGGAGCGCTCGGCTCTGGGCGTGGAGGGCGAGGGTCCCTGGGCGGTGACGGACGGCGAGGGCCGGCTGCTGGCCGTGTACGAGCCGCACCGGGACGGCACGGTGAAGCCCGCAGTGGTGCTCGCCCCCAACATGTGACGCCGCACATGTGACGCGGTGTCAGATCTGGCAATAGGGTCGGGCGATCGACCCGTTCGCACCCGCTCGCCTCGGCCCGGTCACGTTGCGCAACCGCTTCGTCAAGGCCGCCACGTTCGAAGGCCTGACCCGCGAGCACGTGGTCAACGACGCGCTGGTCGAGTTCCACCGCAGGGTGGCGGCCGGTGGCGTCGGGCTGACCACGCTGGCCTACTGCGCGGTGTCACCGGACGGGTGCGGGACGCCCAACGAGCTGATCCTCACCCCCGAGACGGTGCCAGGACTGGCGCGGCTGGCAGACGCGGTGCACGCCGAGGGCGCAGCGGCCTCGGCCCAGCTCGGCCACGCGGGAGCGGTGGCGGCCGGGACCGGGCAGCGGGGGCTGTCCCCCTCACCCATGTTCAGCCCGCTCGCCATGAAGCGCACGAAGGCGGTCACGGAGGACCAGGTCCTGCGCATCGTGGGCGACTTCGCGGGCGCCGCCCGGGTCGTGGCGGAGGCCGGGTTCGACGCCGTCGAGATCCACCTCGGGCACGGCTACCTGCCGAGCGAGTTCCTCAGCCCCCGGCTGAACCGCCGCACCGACCAGTGGGGCGGCTCGCTGGAGAACCGGGCCCGCTTCCCCCGGGCCATCGCCACCGCCGTGCGCGAGGCGGTGGGCGACCGGCTGGCGGTGATCGCCAAGCTCAACATGGCCGACGGCGTGCGCGGCGGCCTGTGGCTGGACGAGAGCGTGCCCGTGGCCCGCATGCTGGAGGCCGACGGGGCGCTGGACGCCCTCGAGCTCACCGCCGGCAGCTCGCTCCAGAACCCGATGTACCTGTTCCGGGGCGAGGCGCCGGTGGCCGAGATGGCCCGGGCCATGCCCAAGCCCATCCGCCCTGCGTTCCGGCTGGCGGGCAAGGCTTTCCTGCGCGAGTACCCGTTCGAGGAGGCGTACCTGCTGCCGTACGCCCGCCAGTTCCGGGCTGCGCTGACCATGCCGCTGATCCTGCTGGGCGGGATCAACCGGCTCGACACCGTCGAGCGGGCCCTGGACGAGGGGTTCGAGTTCGTGGCCATGGGCCGGGCCCTGCTGCGCGAGCCCGACCTGGTGGCGCGCTGGCAGCAGGGCGCCACGCACGAGTCGCTGTGCGTGCACTGCAACAAGTGCATGGCGACGATCTACCGAGGGACCCGCTGCGTGCTCGTGGAGTGACTGGTCCTGGCGGCCGGTGCCCGTGGGTACCATCGGCCGTGATGTCCGGCCAATCCGAGCCCGAGATCGCCGATTCGCTGATCGATTTGATCGGCGACACCCCGCTCCTACGGCTCAACCGGGTCACCGAGGGCCTGACCTGCACGATCGCCGCCAAGCTGGAGATGCTCAACCCCGGCGGCAGCGTCAAGGACCGGCCCGCGCTGGCGATGATCACCCAGGCAGAGCGCGAGGGCGCGCTGCGCCCCGGCGGCACCATCGTCGAGCCGACGTCGGGGAACACCGGCGTGGGGCTCGCCATCGTGGCGGCCGAGCGGGGCTATCGCTGCATCTTCGTGGTGACCGACAAGGTGGCGCCGGAGAAGATCCGCCTGCTGGAGGCGTACGGCGCCCAGGTGATCGTGTGCCCGGTGGCGGTCGAGCCCGACGACCCGCAGTCCTACTACTCCGTGTCCGAGCGGCTGGTGCGGGAGACGCCCGGCGCCTTCCGGCCCAACCAGTACGACAACCGCTGGAACCCGTGGGCGCACGAGCAGACGACCGGCCCCGAGATCTGGCGGCAGACGGCCGGGCGGATCACCCACTTCGTGGCCGGGGTCGGCACCGGCGGCACCATCACCGGCGTCGGCCGCTACCTCAAGGCGCAGAACGCGGCGGTGCAGGTCGTGGGAGCTGACCCGGCGGGCTCGGTCTACTCGGGCGGGTCCGGGCGGCCCTACCTGGTCGAGGGCATCGGCGAGGACTTCTGGCCGTCCACTTACGACCCCGGCCTGGTCGACCGGGTGGTGCCGGTCAGCGACGAGGACAGCTTCCTCATGGCGCGGCGGGTCACGTGCGAGGAGGGCCTGCTCATCGGGGGATCGGGCGGCACGGCCGTGGCTGCCGCCCTGGAGGTCGGGCGGGAGCTCGGGCCGGACGGCCTGGTGATCGTGCTGATCCCGGATTCGGGGCGCGGCTACCTGTCCCGGGTGTTCGACGACGAATGGATGGCCGGGTACGGCTTCCTGCGGGGCGGCGAGCACACGGTGGCGGACATCCTGGAGGCGCGGGGGCGCGAGATCCCTCCGCTGGTGTACGTGCGTCCCGAGGAGACGGTGCAGCGGGCCGTGAACGTGATGCGAGGCTACGGGCTGTCCCAGCTCCCGGTGGCCAAGGGCGAGATGCCGCTGGCCGCGGCCGAGATCCTCGGCGCGGTGGACGAGCTGGCGCTCATGGACCGGGCGTTCCACGACCCGGCGGTGCTGGACGAGCCGGTCGAGAAGGTGATGGGCCCGCGGCTGCCCACCATCGGCATCGGCCAGCCCATCGCCTTGACGGTGGAGCTGCTGGACCGCGCGCCGGCGGTGGTGGTGCTGGCGGGCGGCCGGCCCCGGGCCGTGCTGTCCCGCACGGACGTGCTGGAGCACCTGTCGCAGGCGACGACCCGGTGACCGGGATCGGCGACGACCGCGGCTTCGAGACCCGCGCCGTGCACGCCGGGCAGGAGCCCGACCCGAGCACCGGCGCGGTGGTGCCGCCCATCAGCCTGTCGACGACGTTCGCCCAGCAGGGAGTGGGCCGCCACCGCGGCTGGGAGTACGCCCGCAGCGCCAACCCCACCCGGGCGGCCCTGGAGACGGCGATCGCCTCGCTGGAAGGTGCCCGCCACGGGCTGGCGTTCGCCTCGGGGCTGGCGGCCGAGGACGCGGTGCTGCGCCAGCTGGCCCGGGGCGCGGGCGTCGTGCTCGGCGGCGACGCCTACGGGGGCACGTTCCGGCTGATCGACAAGGTGTACGGCGCCAGCGGCCACCCGTGGCAGGCGATGGACCTCACCGATCCCGCCCGCCTGGAGGCCGAGTGGCCGGCGGGCACCGCCATGGTCTGGGCCGAGACCCCCACCAACCCCGCCATGGCCGTGGTCGACATCGCCGCCGTGGCCGAGGTCGCCCACGCCCACGACGCGCGGCTGGTCGTCGACAACACGTTCGCCACCCCGTATCTGCAGCAACCGCTGGCCCTGGGGGCCGACGTGGTGGTCCACTCGTCCACCAAGTACCTGGGCGGGCACTCGGACGTGGTGGGCGGGTGCGTGGCCCTGGACGACGACGACCTGGCGGCGATGATCGGCTTCACCCAGAACGCGGTGGGGGCGGTCCCCTCGCCGGTCGACTGCTACCTGGTCCAGCGGGGCCTGAAGACCCTGCCGATCCGCATGGACCGCCACTGCGACAATGCCCGCGCCGTGGTGGAGGTCCTGACCGACCACCCGGCAGTCGCCCGCGTCCTGTGGCCCGGCCTGCCCGGCCACCCGGGCCACGACGTCGCCAAGCGCCAGATGCGGGACTTCGGGGGCATGGTCTCCTTCGTGCTCCGCGGCGGCGAGGCCGCGGCCATCACGGTGGCCGAGGCCACCCGACTGTTCACCCTGGCCGAGTCCCTGGGTGCCGTGGAGTCCCTCATAGAGCACCCGGGCCGCATGACCCACTCCTCCGCCGCCGGCTCACCCCTGGAGGTCGACCCGGCCCTGATCCGCCTGTCGGTCGGCATCGAGACCGCCGCCGACCTGGTCGCCGACCTCCGCCAGGCGCTCGACACCGTGGCCTGAGCCGGACGCGCCAGAGGGCCCGCCCCCAGCCACGGGCCCTCCGTGCGAACCGGGGGACCAGCGGATCCGCCCTGATCATGAGGCTCCGGACTACGTTTGCCATCCGCCTCGAGGCGGCAACCGCGCGTACATCCGGAGATGGACGCGGAACGAAGGCCGTGGGGTCGTAAGGGTAACTGTCGCGGGGGCGGGAGCCGAGGGCCGGTACGCTGCCCGGCCGATGGAGGTGCTGCGCGACCTGTCGGCCTGCCCGCGTCCCGCCGAAGGCACGGCGGTGACCATCGGGGCCTTCGACGGGGTGCATCGGGGGCACCAGGCCGTGATCAGCGAGGTGAGGCGGCGGGCGGACCAGCGAGGGCTGGCCACCGCCGTGGTCACCTTCGACCGGCATCCGGCCTCGGTCGTGAGGCCGGAGTCGGCGCCGCGGCTGCTCACCGACCTGGACCAGAAGCTGGAGCTGCTGGCCGAGACCGGCATCGACTACTGCCTCGTCGTGACCTTCGACGAGACCCGAAGGCAGGAGTCGGCCGAGGACTTCGTGCGCGAGGTCCTGGTCGACTGCCTGGCAGCGCGGCTCGTCGTGGTGGGGGAGGACTTCCACTTCGGGCGCGACCGGGCCGGCAACGTGAACCTGCTGCGCCGGATGGGGGCCGACCTCTCCTTCGAGGTCGACCCGCTCGAGCTGGTCGACACCGAGGGCCGGCCCGCGGGGGAGGGGGAGCGGGTGTCGTCCACCCGCATCCGCCTGGCCCTGGTGGAGGGAAGGCTCGACGAGGCCAACGCCCTGCTCGGACGGCCGCACGAAGTGCGCGGCGTGGTGGCCCGGGGGGACAAGCGGGGCCGCGAGCTCGGGTTCCCCACCGCCAACGTGTCGGTGCCGGGCGACATCCTGCTGCCGGCCGACGGGATCTACGCCGGATGGTTCGAGCGGGCCGACGAGTCGGTCCACCCCGCGGCCATATCCCTCGGGCGGCGGCCTACCTTCTACGTGCAGGCTCATGCCAGCCTGCTGGAGGCCCACTTGCTCGACTTCGAGGGGGACCTCTACGACGAGCACGCCAAGGTACGGTTCGTGGCCTGGCTGCGAGGAGAAGAACGCTTCGAGAGCGTGGACGCACTCGTTGAACAGATTGCCCGGGACTGTGACGAAGCCCGCAGATTGTTGTCACATGATTGACGACGATCTGATGCAGAGACGCTCAGGTCACGTGGCGTAGCATCTGATGCCACGGAGGGCTGACGGTGGCGCAAGACAACGAAGCCGAGGGCGATGAGCCCGGGGACGTAGCCGAGGTCATCGCGCTGGCTCCGAGCGAGCGCCATGGGACGCGGGGGAAGGGCCCGACCTCGGGCCCGCCCGGCACTCTGGTCGACGACTCCGTGATCGGCGCGCCCGCCGACCCCATCGAGGGACCGGCCGGCGATGCGCCCGAGATCCCTCAGCTCGTGGCCGTGCCCCGGCTGGCCCGGCACGAGATCGTGCTGGCGGACGACCACCGTGTGGGGGTGGCCGTCTGCGGACGGGGCCTGCCGCTGGTCCTCGTGCACGGGTTCACCGCCGAGGGCATCCTCTACGCCCAGACCCTGGCGCGGCTGGTGCGCATGGGGTTCAAGGTGGTCGCCATCGACGTGGCCGGCCACGGCGCCACCCAGGGCCTGCCCACCGGGGGCGACGACCTCGCCTCCTACACCGGCCTGCTGGCCCGGGCGCTGGACGAGCTGGGCATCCGCCGGGCGGTGCTCGCGGGCCACTCGATGGGCGGCCGCCTCGTCGCCCAGCTGGCGGCCGAGGAGCCCGACCGGGCCATCGCCGTCGTGCTCATCGACGCGGTGGTGGGGGAGTGCTGGGACCGGCTCATACGCCTGTCCCGCTTTGCCCCGCCCCTGATGGTGGGCGTGGCCGTCCTGCTGGTGGCCGACACGCTGTCGACCCTCCCGGTGCTGGGGAACCCCGGCCAGGCCGTGAAGCTGGGCCGCCTCGTGGCGCCGACGCTCCTGGGGCACGCCCGCCGTCCCTGGCGCATGCTCGGCCCCGCCATCTCCATGATCCGCTCCCGCCCCAGCGGCGAGCTGCTGGAGGCGCTGGGCGAGGCCGGCATCCCCGTGGTCGTCATCCACGGCGACCGGGACATGCCCGTGCCCTACAGCACCGCGGTCGACGCGGCCAAGCGGTCCTCGGGCACGCTGGTCACGGTCAAGGACGGCACCCACTCATGGGTGCTCAAGGACCCCGAGACGCTGCCGGCCATCATGGCCGAGCTGATGGACGGGCCCGTGGCCCGGGTGCGGGCGACGGCGCTGGAGGCCGCCGGCCTCGGCGAGGACGCCGACCCCGAGCAGGTCGAGTCGGCCTTCCTCGCGCCGAACGCCTGGGTCCGGCGGCTCACCCCCCCGCTGGAGCTCCGCACCGGCCGGGCCCATCACCACCAGGCCCGCTACCGCTGGACGGTGTCCCAGCCCGCGTGACCGCCCCGGCGCAGGGGTTCGCCGTTTGCGCGCGCCGCTGGTAGCCTTGCACGACGCTCTGTACCAGGCGTAGGGCCGACAGGGGCGCAGTGTCGCCGCCGTCCGCCCTCGGCGCTCCCACGCCGAGCGGGTCACGGGGCAGGGTAAGCAGTCACCCACAGACAAGGAACACGCGTGTCCGACAAGTTCGACGCGGCGAAGTCCGTGATCATCGCCGACAACAAGCTCCATGACTCCGACACCGGGTCGCCCGAGGTGCAGGTGGCGCTGCTCACCGCACGCATCAACCACCTCAACGACCACCTGTCGAAGCACAAGAAGGACCATCACAGCCGTCGTGGCCTGCTGATGCTCGTGGGCCGCCGGCGCCGGTTGCTGGACTATGTCCGCTCGAACGACGTCGAACGCTACCGGGCGATCATCGCCGCCAACGGTCTCCGCCGTTAGGCGGGCACCTCTTCCAGAGCGGCCCCCGGGGCCGCTCTTCCGCATACAACAGAAACCAATGGCAGCGTGACGGTCAGCTGCCAGTCGCCTCCCCCGGTCCGGTCCCGGGGTTGCCGACTGGGAACTGGCCCCGCTGCCCGATCCGGCGGAGGACCCGCCGGAAAGGAGAGCAACGATGGCTGATCCCATCGTCGTGTCGACGCCGGTCTCCGGCACCGACACCACCCTCAGCTTCGAGACCGGGAAGCTGGCCTTCCAGAGCCAGGGCGCCGTAGTCGCCCGCCTGGGCCGCACCGAGGTGCTGGTCACGGCCAACGCGGACCGCAAGATCCGCGAGGGCATCGACTTCTTCCCCCTCACGGTGGACGTGGAAGAGCGCATGTACGCCGCGGGCCGCATCCCCGGCAGCTTCTTCCGCCGGGAGGGCCGGCCCACCGACCTCGCCATCCTCACCTGCCGGCTCATCGACCGGCCGCTGCGGCCCAGCTTCGCCGATGGCTACCGCAACGAGACCCAGGTCGTGGTGACCGTGGTCGGCGTGGACGGCGAGAACCCCTACGACGTGCTGGCCATCAACGCCGCCTCGGCCGCGCTGATGGTGTCGGGCATCCCCTTCGAGGGCCCGATCGGCGCGGTGCGCATCGCCTGGACCTCCGAGGGCCGCTGGGTGCCGCACCCCACCTACGCCCAGGGCGAGGACTCCACCTTCGAGCTCGTGGTGGCCGGCCGCCAGCTCGACGACGGCGACATCGCCATCATGATGGTCGAGGCCGGCGGCACCGAGGCCGCCTGGCAGCTCTACCAGGACGGCACCCCGTACGTGACCGAGGAGGTCATCGCCGGGGGCCTGGAGGCCGCCAAGACCTGGATCCGCGAATCGATCGAGGCCCAGCGCGAGCTGGTCGAGGCCGCGGCCAAGGCCGACCTGATCGTCCCGCTCGAGTGGGAGCCCCAGGTCGACTACGGCGACGAGGTCTACGCCCGGGTCGAGGCCGTGGGCGCCGACCGGCTGGCCGAGGTCTCCGGCATCACGCAGAAGGCCGAGCGCGAGGCAGCCCAGGGCGAGGCCGCCCGGGCCATCCTCGACGACCTGCTGCCCGAGTTTCCCGAGCGCCAGGCGGAGATCAGCAACGCCGCCCGGGCGCTGCTCAAGAAGATCGTCCGCCGCCGCATCGTGGACGAGGGCGCCCGCATCGACGGCCGTGGCCCCGAGGACATCCGGCCGCTGTCGGCCGAGGTGGCCGTGCTGCCCACCGCCCACGGCTCGGGCCTGTTCCAGCGGGGCGAGACCCAGGTGCTCAACGCGACCACCCTCGGCATGCCCAAGACCGACCAGATCCTGGACAACCTGGGCAACCGCGACCGCAAGCGCTACATGCACCACTACAACATGCCGCCCCACGCCAACGGCGAGGTCGGTCGGGTGGGCAGCCCCAAGCGCCGCGAGATCGGCCACGGGCTGCTGGCCGAGCGGGCGCTGCTGCCGGTCGTGCCGGGCACGGACGAGTTCCCCTACGTGCTGCGGCTGGTGTCCGAGGTGCTGGCGTCCAACGGCTCGACGTCGATGGCGTCGGTGTGCGCCTCGACCCTGTCCCTCATGGACGCGGGCGTGCCGATCAAGGCCCCGGTGGCGGGCATCGCCATGGGCCTGGTGTTCGCCGACGGCAAGTTCACCACCCTGACCGACATCCTCGGCGCCGAGGACGCGTTCGGCGACATGGACTTCAAGGTCGCGGGCACGTCCGAGTTCGTGACCGCCCTCCAGCTCGACACCAAGATCGACGGGCTGCCCGCCGACGTGCTGGCCCGGGCGCTGCAGCAGGCCTACGAGGCCCGCACCCAGATCCTGGAGGTCATGGCCGGAGCCATCTCCGAGCCGCGCGACGAGGTGGGCGAGACCGCCCCCAAGATCGTCAGCTTCGAGATCCCCATGGACAAGATCGGTGAGGTGATCGGGCCCAAGGGCAAGGTGATCAACGCCATCACCACCGAGACCGGTGCCGACGTGTCCGTCGACGACGACGGCATGGTCGGCCGGGTGTCGATCGGCTCGACCGACAGGGGTGCGGTGGAGGAGGCCAAGCGCCAGATCCAGCTCATCCTCAACCCGCCGACCGCCGAGGTGGGCCAGGTGTACCCGGGCCGGGTGGTGAACATCACCAAGTTCGGCGCCTTCGTCAACATCCTCCCCGGCCGCGACGGCCTGCTGCACATCTCGAAGATCGGTGGCGGCAAGCGCATCGACAAGGTCGAGGACGTGCTCGACCTGGGCGACGAGGTCGAGGTGCGGGTCGACGACGTCGATCCCAACGGCAAGGTGTCGCTGTCGCTCGCCTCGTCGCCGCCGCCCGAGCCTCGCCATGGCGGGCACCGCGACCGGGATCGCGATCGCGATCACGATCGCGGCCGGGACGGCGACGGGGGCGGCGGGTCGTCCTCGACCAGCGAGTCCGTGAGCTTCGAGGACATGTTCGACGCCCAGCTGCGCGACGACCTCGGCGACCTGGGGCCGGCCAGCGT
>JBKPRV010000364.1:0-15536 GCA_046734715.1 Actinomycetota bacterium
GGTTGCCGCCACCACCAGCCACGGGGGCGCCAGCTCCACCAGCCGCCCGAGCGCGGCCTCGGCGGGCGTGCCTGCCACCACGTGTAGGTCGTCCAGCGCCAGCACCACCCGCTCCGCGGACACCCGCTCCAGCGCCTCGGCCGCCTCGTCGGCCGACGCCCAGGCCGCCCCCGCGTCCGGGTCGAGCGACGCCACCACACTGGCCAGCGCCAGGGCCAGGTGGCCAAGCAGTGTCGCCTCGCGCCGGTCCCCGGCGTCGAGCCGGTACCAGGCGGTCGGCACGGTAAGTCCCGCGGTGTACTGAGCGAGCAGGGTCGTCTTGCCGCACCCGGCCGGTCCGGTGACCAGCACGAGCCGGTGGTCGTCGGCCGCGGCCAGGGACCGCAGCAGCCGTTCCCGAGGCAGAGCCCGCACTAGAGGCGGCCGCATCCGAGCCCGCGGTACGACCCCGGGTGACACGTTTCGCTCGCCCTCATGGCCGGGAGGTCCGCCTGGTGACTCCATTCCGCCTCCGCGCAGGCCCGAGCCGCCGTTTACCCCCGGGCGTCACACTATCCCCAATCATGACCTATGGGAGTTCGGAGTCCTCCGCGCCCCAGGATGCAGATGGGTGTCGAAGAGCACGGCGCCCGCTCGTCGTCATAGGTGCCGGGCGACCGCCGCCCGGACCGAAATGGAGGGACGATGCAGTACCTCGCAATCTTGGGCAGCGACCCCTCGCTGTCGCCCGAGCCCGGCACGGCCGAGTTCGAGGCCCGCTCCCAGGGCTACATGCGCTTCGGCGAGCGAGCCGCCTCGTCCATCAGGGGCGGCGCGGCCCTCGAGGACGCCGCGACGGCGGCCACCATCCGCCCCGGCGATGGCGGCCCGCTGGTGACCGACGGTCCGTACACCGAGACGACGGAGGCCATCGCCGGGTTCTACGTCCTGGAGACGGACACGCTCGACGATGCCATCGAGCTGGCCCGCGAGATCCCCGCCGCGTCGGTCGGCTGGGTGACCCTGCGCCCGCTCGCCGGCTGGTGGCCCTATGACCACGAACAGACCGGCGCGCGCTTCCTGGCCATGGCCTACGGCAAGGAGACCCCCACCGACCAGCCCGGCACCCCCGAATGGGAGAAGGCGGGCGAGGCGCACATGGCCTTCGTCGCCGGCGCGGGTGAAGCCGTGCTGGCCGGCGGCGCGCTCCATCCCGGCACCATGGCGACGACGGTCCAGGTCCGGGACGGAGACGTGATCGTCAGCGACGGCACCCTGGGCGAGGCCGGCGAGCTGGCCGCACCCCTGTACATGTTCCAGGCCGCCGACCGGGACGCGGCCGTCGAGCTGGCGAAGCGCATCCCCAACGACCCCGGGCACACCATCGAGGTCCGGCCGGTGTGGGAGAGGCCCTGACCTCCGCATCCGACGCCGTAGAGCGGGCGTTCCGAGAGGAGTCCGGGCGGGCGCTGGCCACGCTCGCCCGGCTGCTCGGCGACCTCGGCGCGGCCGAGGACGCGGTGCAGGAGGCGTTCGTCGAGGCGCTGCGCACGTGGCCGGAGCGGGGCATCCCCGACCGGCCCGGGGCCTGGATCACCACCACCGCCCGCAACCGGGCCATCGACCGGGCCCGCCGTGAGGCGGACCGCGGCGCCCGGGAACAAGCGGCGGCGCCACCCTCCCCCGTGGCGCCGCCCCCCGATCCCGAGGTGGAGCCCGTGGACGACGACCAACTGCGACTCATCTTCACCTGCTGCCACCCCGCGCTGGCCCCCACGGCCCAGGTCGGCCTGACGCTGCGGCTGGTGTGCGGGCTGCAGACCGCGGAGATCGCCCGGGCGTTCCTCCAGCCCGAGCCCACGGTGGCGCAGCGGCTGAGCCGGGCCAAGGCCAAGATCCGCACCGCCAAGATCCCGTTCCGGGTGCCGCCCGCCCACCTGCTGCCCGAACGCCTGCCGTCGGTGCTGGCCTGCGTCTACCTCGTGTTCACCGAGGGCTACGCCGCGACCGGGGGCGACGCATTGATCCGCCACGAGCTGTGCGACGAAGGCGTGCGCCTGGCCCGCCGGGTGGTCGGGCTCATGCCCGACGAGCCCGAGGCCCGGGGGCTGCTGGCCCTGGTCCTGCTGCAGGACAGCCGGCGGGCCGCCCGCCTGTCGCCCTCCGGTGGCCTGGTGCTGCTGGAGGACCAGGACCGCGGGCGCTGGGACCGCGACCGCGTCACCGAGGGCTTGGACCAGCTCGACCGGGCCTGGCGGCTCGGAGCGCCCGGGCCCTACCGGCTGCAGGCGGCGATCGCGGCCGAGCACGCCCGGGCCGAGTCGTGGCCCGCCACCGACTGGCCCCGCATCGCGGAGCTGTACGCAGTCCTGGCCGAGCGGGCGCCGTCGCCGGTGGTGGAGCTGAACCGGGCGGTGGCGGTGTCGTTCGCCGAGGGGCCCGAGGCTGCGCTGGCCGTCCTCGAGCCGGTGGCCGCCGACCCTCGGCTGGCCCGTGGCCACCAGCTTCCCGCCGTCCGCGCCGACTTCCTGCGCCGGCTGGGCCGCGACGTGGAAGCAGCGGCCGAGTACCGCACCGCGCTGGCCCGCGCCCGCACCGCGCCCGAGCGGGCCTTCCTCAGCCGGCGGCTCGACGACGTCAGCCGTCCAGCAGGGCCAGAGCCTCCTCCACGCTGAGCGACCCCGGTCGGCGCCCCTCGGCCGCGAACTGGACGGCGAGGCGCTGGAACAGCTCGTTGGCCGGCGTCGGCACCCCGTGGAGCCGGCCCAGCAGGACGATCTCGCCGTTGAGGTAGTCGGCCTCGATGCTGCCCTGGCCCCGGGCCAGGCTCTGCCACGACGAGCCCCCCTCCCGGCGGACGCCCTCGATGGGCTTCATGCGGAGGAGCTCACCCCGGCGCTCCCGGTCCTCCTCCCCCGAGACCGGGTCGATGCCGGCGGCGGCCAGGACCGCAGCGCCCTCCTCCATGACCAGGCCGTACAGCGGGCCGCGCCGGGCATCGCCCCCGCACACCGCCTCCACCGCGTTGCCCAGGTTCAGGAGCAGCTTGCGGTACTTCCAGCGCATGATGTCGGCCCGAGCTTCCGACTCGAACCCCGCGCCGGTGAGGGCCTCGGCCACCGCGGTGGCGGTGGCGTCCACGCCCGTCGGGTAGCGGCCGAGGTCGAGCAGCCCGCTGAGCCCGGCCGAGTGGCACAGGACCACGCCCGGCTCCAGGTGGGTGGCAGGCAGCATCACCGACACGCCGTAGACGTCGGGAAAGCAGCGCAGCGCCTTGCGCTCGTTCTCCACCCCGTTCTGAGCGCACACCACCGCGACGCCCGGGGGCGCCGCCCGCCGCAGGTCGTCCAGCGCAGCCTCGGTGTGCTGGCTCTTCATGGCCAGCACCACCACGTCGCCCGGCTTCAGCTCGGCGTCGCCCGGGTCGCCCACTGCGGGGATCGGCAGGGTGGCGGTCCCCGACGGGGCGGCCAGCGTCAGCCCCCGGTCCTGCAGGGCGCGGAGATGGGCGCCCCGCGCGATGAGGGTCACAGCGTGGTCCGCCTGGAACAACCGGCCGCCGATGACGCCCCCGACGGCACCAGCCCCGTAGATGATGAAGCGCATGGTAAACAGCCTGCCTTACTCCGACTAACGTTCGCTTTAGATCAAGAGGCCGAGCGGATAGGGCGCTCGCCACAGCCTAAGAGTCCGCGATTTGGCGGCTGACCACCAGCTCACCAGCGAGGACTCCCGGCAACACGGCAACCGTTCGCCAGAACGACGTGCCTATCCGCGCAACTGCCAACGGGGGAACGTGATGGGGGTATCGCACCACGCCGCCAGGACGGCCATCGCCCTGGCGCTGATCCTCGCGGCCTGCTCCGGTGGAGGCGACGACGAAGCCGGCGACGCTCGGGACGAGCCGGCCGCCGCCGCCACCACCACCACCGATCCGGTGGCGCTGCCCGCGGACTACGAGGGCTACACCAGCGCCGTCTACGGCGACGACGCCAGCTGGCTGTGCCGTCCCGATGTCCCCGACGACGCCTGCGCCCAGGACCTGGACGCCACCGCGGTCAAGCCCGACGGGTCGCTGGACGTGGTGACGCACGAGCCCTCGGAGGACCCGGGCATCGACTGCTTCTACGTCTACCCGACCGTCTCGGGCGACCCGGGCACCAACAGCGACATGGTCGTCGGGCCGGAGGAGACCAATGTCGTCTACAACCAGGCCGCCCGGCTCACCTCCACCTGCCGGGTGTTCGCCCCGATGTACCGCCAGGTAACGCTGGCCATGATCGGCGGCGGGGGGCCGGCGCCGCCGCCGGGCGTGTCGCCCTTCGCCACCGCGTACGGCGACGTGGTCGACGCCTTCAAGTCCTACATCGCCAACGACAGCGACGGCCGCGGCTTCGTGCTCATCGGCCACTCGCAGGGCGCGGGCCTGCTGAAACAGCTGCTGGAGGACGAGATCGACGACGAGCCCCTGCTGCGCGACCGGCTGGTGGCCGCCTACATCCTCGGCGCCGCCGTGCACGTCCCCGAGGGTGAGGTGGTCGGGGGCGACCTCGACAACCTCCCGCTCTGCCAGGCGGACGACCAGACCGGCTGCGTGGTGTCGTACGCGACCTTCCGGGCCACGGCCCCGCCGTCGACCGGGTCCTTCTTCGGCCGCAGCAACGACGTCGGCCCCGCCGCGTGCGTCAACCCGGCGGCCCCGTCCGGCGGCTCGGGGACGCTGCACCCCTTCTTCCTGGCCGCCAACGCCCAGCCGTTCGCCGACACGGCCCGCACGGGCCAGATCACCACGCCGTTCGTCACCTACCCGGACTTCGTCGAGGCGGAGTGCATGAGCCAGGATGGCTACACCTGGTTGTCGTTGACCGTGAAAGGCGACCCCGCCGACGCCCGCACCGACGACATCCGGGGCGACCTGCCCGGTGGCTGGGGCATGCACCTGATCGACGTCAACGTGGCCATGGGCGACATCGAGGCCCTGGTCACCAGCCAGGCGGAGGCCTACCTGGGATGAGAGCTCGACACGCTGCCGCCACCGTCCTGGCCCTCGCACTGGTGGCCGCCGCCTGTTCGGGCGACGACGACTCCGCCGGCCGCGACGACGCCCCGGCCACCACCACGACCGACACATCGGGCGAGGCCGCGGCCCTGCCCGAACGATACGTGGGCTACACCAGCGAGCTCTACGCCGACGACGCCAACTGGCTGTGCAAGCCGGGCAAGCAGGACGACGTGTGCGCCCGCGACCTCGACGCCACCTCGGTGACGGCCGACGGCTCCACCGAGGTGATGCCGCACGAGGTGGCGGAGGACCCGCCCATCGACTGCTTCTACGTCTATCCCACCATCAGCGGCGACCCCGGGCCCAACAGCGACCTGGTGCCGGCCGAGGCAGAGGAGATCAACACCGTCTACAACCAGGCCGCCCGGCTGACCTCGTCCTGCCGCATGTTCGCCCCGGTCTACCGCCAGCTCACGCTGAGCATGATCGGGGGCGGCGGACCGGCTCCCGCGCCGGGCACCGATCCGCGGGCGATCGCCTACGGCGACGTGGTCGACGCCTTCAAGTCCTACATCGCCAACGACCGCGACGGCCGCGGCTTCGTGCTCATCGGCCACTCGCAGGGCGCAGGCCTCCTGGAGCGCCTGCTGGAGGACGAGATCGACGACGAGCCCCTGCTGCGCGACCGGCTGGTGGCCGCCTACATCCTCGGCGCCGCTGTGCACGTCCACGAGGGCGAGGTGGTGGGAGGCGACCTCGACAACATCCCGCTCTGCCAGGCGGACGACCAGACCGGCTGCGTGGTCACGTACGCGACCTTCCGGGCCTCCGCCCCGCCCGACGCCGCCTCGTTCTTCGGGCGCAGCAACGACGTCGGCCCCGCCGCCTGCGTCAACCCGGCGGACCTGGCGGGCGGCGGCCCCGCCCCGCTGCACCCGTACATCCTGGTGGACGGCCAGCCGGCCGGCATCCTGGGCGGCTCGCTCCAGCCGTTCGCCGACCCGGCCCGCACGGCCGAGATCCAGACCCCGTGGGCCACGTACCCGGACCTGCTGGACGGCGAGTGCAAGAGCGACGGCCAGTTCACCTACCTGGCGCTGACCGTCAATGGCGACCCGGCCGATCCCCGCGTCGACGACATCAAGGGCGACCTGCCCGGTGGCTGGGGCCTGCACGTCATGGACGCCAACATCGCCATGGGCGACATCGAGTCCCTGGTCGCCAGCCAGGCCGCCGCCTACGCCGGCTGACCACCGGCGCAACTCGCGACGAACTCGACGATCTCGGGGATCGAAGGGCCGTACCCGTCGTTGGTGCTGACCCCCAGGACGGGGACGTCCAGGTCCTCGGGTCGATCGTCCCGGATCACGTACTCCGCCACGCAGCTCACGCCCAGCCCGGCCATGGTCTCGACCAGGCACAGGAAGGTCCCGGTCGCCTCGTCGCGGGACGGGGGCGGTCCCGGTTGGTCGCCCCACGCGCCCGTCGTGAAGTAGAGGCCGGTGCGCACGTCGTCCCGAGCCAGGAATGGGACCCGGAGCGTGCGCGCCAGGGTGGTCCCCAGCTCGGTCTTCCCGCTGCCCGGCTCGCACAGCACGAGGATCACGGTCGGCCGGTGCTCCCCGCCGGCGGCCACTAGCCCGACCGGGTGTCGATCACCACCTCGCGGGTGGGGACGCGCCAGCCCACGTACCAGGTGCCGATGGCGCCGGCCAGCAGGATGGCCACGCCGATGGGCACCCCCACGGCCCAGGCGCTGAGGCTGCAGGCCGCCACCATCATGGTGATGGCGATGACCTTGGCCCGCCGGGGCATGCCCAGGCCGGCGCGGTAGTCGCGCACCATGGGTCCCACGGTGGGGAGGTCGAGCACCCAGCGCTCGAAGCGGGGGCTCGACCGGGCGAAGCAGGCGGCGGCCAGCACGAAGAAGCCCGTCGTCGGCAGGCCGGGGACGATGATCCCGATGGTGCCCAGCACCACGGCCAGGCACCCGACCGTGAGGAAGGCCGCGCGCCGGAGCAAGCTCTACCCGAACACGCTGGCGAGGTCTTTGGCCATCAGCACCAGCAGCAGCGAGATCACCGTGAGGGCCAGGGCGGTGTAGGCCCAGCGCCAGCGGTGGTCGGCCGCCCAGAACCGGCGGATCGTCAGCACGTTGCAGACGATGGCCACGATGCCGATGGGGATGCCGATGATCGGGCCCACCCCCGCCGCGAACCCCAGCACGGGCGCCACGAACGGCAGCACGATGTAGGTGAGGATGCAGCGCGTCGCCGACACCATGATCGACGTCGAGAAGGCCCGCTGAGCCGCCCCTTCGGGGGCCGCGGGCCCGTCGGGGATGCGGAGGAGGCGCCGCATGGCGACGTCGGCCGCAGGGCGTGGAGCGGTGGCCACGTTTTGCACAAGCGGAAGGCTACGCGGTCCTGCCGCGATCCACCCAAGTCCACCCCCCGACCCTGGTCATGGGACTTTTGGCCCAACTTCGGGTTGACCCGAGACAGCCGGGTGGACGCCGGGCTACCGTCTCGGGAACGGCAGCAGGAAGTGTCGGCTCTTTCGAGAGAGGGCATCGATGAGCAACCGTCACCGCACCAGTGAAGTGGTTTTGCCGCATCACGAGGAGCGCCGGGTCCAAGCTCGTTCCGAACGTCACCGGGTGAACACCGCCCTGGCCGATGTCACCGGCCAGATCCACGGCGGCCTCGAGCCCGACGACGTCATCGAGCCGGGCGTGGCCTTCCGCTCCGAGCGGCACCACGACCCCGAACGGATCCGTCCTTCGATCCGCCGGCGGCGTCACTGGAAGCTCAAGATGTGGAAGCGGCGCACGGCAACCCGCCGAGCCAAGGCAGCTATGGAGAAATACACCGGCTGAGCCGGTAGCAAGTCAATCACTCGCACTGGGGAGGGCGACGTCGTTGATGTCGTCCAAGTTGGTGGCGCCCGGGTCGCGGTAGCACGAGTCGGTCACGGCTGTGCCGTCGCCGCTGAGGTACTGGATCGACAGCGCCTCGTACGTGCGGTCCGGGTGATCCGGGTCGCGCCGCTCCAGGTAGCTGGACAGGCGCTCGTCCAGGTCGGCCTGGGTGTCCTCGTCGCTGGCCCCCACGGTGGGGGCCACCACGTCGATGTCGGCCGCAGGCACGCCCAGCTGGCCGGCCAGCTGATCCCGCACGTAGGACGTGAACTCGCGGGTCCGGAACTGCTCGAGCTGGTCCGTGGGGCAGGGCGAGGCCGCGGCGGCGGTCTCCACCGCGCCCGACACGAAGCTCACGAAGTCGCCGTGGAAGTCGTTGGGCGTGTCGTCCTGCTGGAAGGCGGCGTCGTTGCCGGCCGTGTGGGTCAGCGTGGTGCCGCACACGAACAGCTCGCCCATGTCGAAGGTGACGGCCGGCCCGTCGTCGCCGCCCTCGGTCGAGATGGTGCCGCTGGCGCAGTAGTCGACGGCCACGTGCATCTTGGCCGGGGCGCCACGGTCGGAAGGATCGGCCACGCTGGAGGTCCCGTTGGTGGACTGGAAGTCACCGTTGATGAGCCAGCCCGACTTGTCGTGGTTCTGCTTGGCCTTGACCGAGACGATGGCCTCACCGTCGCCCACGTCGATCAGGAAGCGCTCCGAAGCGCTGCGGGCCTTCTGGCCCTCGTAGATCACGTCCCCCCGGGGCGCGGGGTCGCTGCGCCCGCCGTCGAGCCAGCCCGGCAGGTCGAACAGGTTGGCGACCCGCCCGATGGCCACCAAGACCACCACCAGGCCCACCACGGCCAGGATGGTCACGACGCGGCCGCCGCCGAGCGGCGTCCAGCGCCGGCCTCTCGGTTCGTCGGCTCGTCCCAGCATCCCGACTCCTTTCGTCCCGTCGTGGCAGGACTACCCCGCGCGCGGCGGTGCGATGCGCGCCGAGGATGCACGCCGTTAAGGTCCCGCCATGAACATCGGGCTGCCGTGGTCGGCGCCCTTGGCCGGGCGGCTCGACGAGCACGTGATCGAGAGCGAGGCGCTGCGGGGCAACCCTCTGGGAGACCCCCACCAGCGCCCGCTCTGGGTGTACACGCCACCCGGCTACGAGGGCGGGAGCGACCGCTATCCGGTGGTGTACGTGCTGCTGGGCTTCACCGGGCACGTGGCCATGTGGCGCAACCGCACGCCGTTCCGCCAGCCCTTCATCGAGACAGCCGACACCGCACTGTCGTCAGGCGCGTGCCCCCCGGTGATCATGGTCTACGTCGACGCCTGGACGGCCCTGGGCGGCAGCCAGTTCGTCGACTCGCCCGGCATCGGCCGCTACCACACCTACCTGTGCCGCGACGTGGTGGGCTGGGTCGACCGCCACTACCGCACGCGGGACGACCGGGCGCACCGGGCCGTCATGGGCAAGTCGAGCGGCGGCTACGGCGCCATGGTCACGGCCCTGTGGCGTCCCGACCTGTTCGGCGCCCTCGCCACCCATGCCGGCGACGCCTTGTGGGAGGTGTGCCACGCTCCCGCGTTCCCGTCGCTCGTGCGTTCGCTGCGGGACGACTACGGCGGCTCCTACGACCGCTTCTGGGCCGACTTCGGCTCCCGGGTCCCGCTGTCCAAGGAGAGCGACGCCGACCTGGTGGAGATCTGGGCCTACGCCGCCGCCTACTCGGCCGACGAGGACGGCACCGTCCGCCTGCCCTTCGACACCGCCACCGGGGCGCTGATCCCCGAGGTGTGGGACCGCTGGCTGGCCTACGACCCGGTGCGCATCGCCGCGGCCCGGCCCGAGGCGGCCCGCGGGCTGAACGCGGTGTGGATCGACGCCGGCACTCGCGACGAGTGGTTCCTCGACCTGGGCGCCACCGCCTTCCGCGACGCATTGTTGGCGGCAGGGTTGCCTGGCGAGCGCATGCGCTTCGAGCTCTTCCCCGCCGCCCACGGCGGCATCGACTACCGCTACCCGCTGGCCTTGACCTGGCTGGCCCAACGCATCACGCCAGGCTGACGCTGCCGATGGCGCTGAGCGGGTCGCGCAGCACCTTGCGGATGGGCATGCCGATCCCGTAGGTGCCGATGCGCCCGTGGGGGGTGATGCGGAGGAAGCAGCCACGCGGGTCCTCGAGCGCGTCGCCCACCACGATCTTCTTCAGGTTGCCGTCCTGGATCAGGCGGAGGATCTCGGGGTCGTCCTGCTCGACGAGCTCGGCGCGGCCCCGGAACTGCACGGCCATGGCCGGCCCCACCGGCAGGCGCCGGACCGGGACGCACACGGCCACGTGGGGGTTGGCCGCCACGTTGCGGGCCTTGCGGGTGTCGCGGAGGGTGTGGACGTAGAGGGTGGTGCCGACGGCGGAGTAGAGCACGCTGACGGCGTGCGGCTCGCCTTCGGGCGAGGCGGTGGCGAGGACGCAGAAGGACCGCCGCCCGAGGGCCTTGGTCACCTGTTCCCGCAGCTGGGGTTCGGTTGATGTCGTGGTTGCCATGGCGACAGTGGACCTCGTTCGTGCGAGACGAACCATGGTCCAAAGCCCCAAGTTCATGTCCGAGCGTCTACGATGGCGCCATGGATGCCCTCACTGGCCTGCTGGACGGTCCCCGGGCCCGGGACGCCTTCCTCATCCGGGTGGTGATGCGCCCGCCATGGTCGGTCCGCATCGAGGACGAGGCGCCGCTGTCTCTGGTGGCGATGGTGACGGGCGAGGCGTGGGTGTGCTTCGACGGCGCCGAGCCGGTCCCGCTGGTCCCGGGCGACGTGGCCGTGATGCGGGGTCCCGACCCCTACACGTTCGCCGACGACCCCGGCCGGGAGCCGATGGCGCTGATCCTCCCCGGGCAGGTCTGCGTCACCCCCAGCGGCGAGCACCTGGAGGACGCCATGAGCCTGGGCATCCGCAGCTGGGGCAACGACCCCGACGGTCCGGCCGTCATGCTCGTCGGCTCGTACCAGCTGGGCGGCGAGGTGAGCCGGCGCCTCGTCTCGGCGATGCCGCCCTTGGCCGTCCTGCGCCGGGACGACTGGGACTCGCCGCTGGTGGCGGTGCTGGAGAAGGAGATCAGCCGGGACGAGCCGGGCCAGTCCCTGGTGCTCGACCGGCTGCTGGACCTGCTCACGGTGGCCGTGCTGCGCTCATGGCTGGCCCGCCCCGAGGCCGAGGCCCCGGCCTGGTACCAGGCACACGCCGACCCGGTGGTGGGCCACGCCCTGCGGCTGCTGCATAACAACCCGGCCCACCCGTGGACAGTGGCGTCGCTGGCCACCGAGTGCGGGGTGTCCCGAGCGGCGCTGGCCCGGCGGTTCACCGAGCTGGTGGGCGAGCCGCCCATGGCGTTCCTCACCGGCTGGCGCCTGGCACTGGCCGCCGACCTGCTGCGAGAGCCAGGTGCCACGGTGAGCGGCGTCGCCGCCCAGGTCGGCTACGCCACGCCCTTCGCGCTCAGCGTCGCGTTCAAGCGGGTCCACGGCGTCAGCCCGCGCGACTACCGCTCCTCCACGGTGACCAGCTCCGTGCGGGCGAACACGTCGCCGAACTCGGCCCGCAGCGCGGCCCGGCGGTCGTCCGCCAGGTAGGCCGCCAGCGCGCCCCGGCCGGGGAACCACAGCAGGTGCACCTCCAGGGGGAGCGCCTCGTCCTCCCCTTCGGCCCGGCAGCCCCGGTAGACGACCCGGGCGCCGTGATCCGGTAGGAGGGCCAGCACCGCGTCCTCGTACGCATGGGCGGCCCCGCGGCCGGCGTCGGGGCCGTAGCCCAGGAAGGCCAGGGTGAACGGTGTCTCGGTCTCGGCGTCGGTCACAATCACTGAGCCTGCCCCCGAACAGCCCTTGACAGGAATTGCTTTCTGGACAAAAAATCCGTCCATGACAACAGACGATGTCAAGTTCACGGCCGTGGTCCCCGTGGTCCCGGTCACGAACGCCGCCGAGGCGATCGCCTTCTACCGGGACAAGCTCGGCTTCGAGCTGGCCTTCGAGGCCGGCCCCGACTACGCGGGCGTATCCCGGCTGGGGGTCGAGATCCACCTCGACGGCGTGGTCAACGCGGCGGCCGGCGAAGTCAGCGTGCGGATCACCACCCACGGGATCGACGCCCTGCACGCCGAGCTGGAGCCGCAGGGGGTGATCCACCCCGAGGAGCCGCTGGAGACCAAGCCCTGGGGGCTGCGGCAGTTCAGCGTGGTCGACCTCGACGGCAACCGCATCACGTTCACCCAGCCGGCATGACCGTCACCGCAGCCCGGGTCACCGTGGTAGACGACCCCGACCAAGTCGCGGCGCTGGCCCATCCCATGCGGGTGGCGATCCTCGACGCGCTGCGCACGGCCAACTCGGCGTCGGGCGTGGCCCGGCAGATCGGCGAGACCCGCCAGCGGGTGAACTACCACGTGCGGGCGCTGCTCGACGCCGGGCTGATCCGCCCCGCGGGCGAGCGGCGGAGCGGCAACTTCGTCGAGCAGCTCTACCAGTCGGTGGGCGGCACCTTCGTGGTGTCGCCCCGGCTGGCCTGGAGCGACGACCGCCGGGTGGCGGCGCTGCGCTCCCAGCTGCCGCTGGAGCACCTGGTCACGCTGGGCGAGCGGCTGCAGCGCGACGCGGTCGGCCTGCTCGACCGGGCCGCGTTCGACGGCGACGAGGTGCCCGCGGCCGCGGTGGAGGCGGAGGTGAGCTTCCCCGACGCCGAGGCGCGCGCGGCGTTCCTGGAGGAGTACATGGCGGCGCTCAAGCCGCTGCTGGCCCGCCACGGCGGGCACACGGGTGAGGCGTTCCGGGTGGCCCTGGCGGTCTACCCCGACCGGAAGGATGTGTGATGCAGATCGAGGACACGCCCCGCGACGACGGCTTCGAGGTGACGTTCGTGGTGCGCACGCCGAGGGAGAAGGTGTGGGAGCTGCTGGGGTCGGCCACCCCGGTGAGCGACGAGTTGCCGCCCCCCCGGCCCGGCCAGCGCTGGATGCCGGGCTGGGAGGCGCCGGCGGACGACCTCGAGGTGGTCCCGGGCGAGAGCCTGCGGGCCCGCAAGGCCGTCGAGCCCTGCAAGAACACCGAGATCGTGATCCGCCTGGACGACGAGGCCACCGGCACCCGCATCACCCTGATCCAGACCGGCTTCGGCCCAGGCTTCGACCAGGCGCGCCCGTGGCTGACGGCGGGCTGGTGGCCGATCGTGGCCGACGTGGCCCTGTACCTGGAGCGGGGCGTGGCCATGGGCCGCCACCTGGTCCCGTGGGGCAACATCGGCTGCGACGTGGTGGAGACGCCGGCCGGGCTGGTGGTGGCGAACGTGGTCCCTCGCGGGTTCGCGGACCAGGCCGGCCTCCGGGCCGACGACCTGCTCGTGCGCCTGGCGGGCGCCCCGGTGGTCGACATCCACGAGCTCTCGGTCCTCACCCGCGGCCCGCTGCGGCGTCCGGGCACCGCGGCCAAGGCCCACTACCTGCGGGGCAACGAGCTCCTTTCGGGGCGCGGCACGCTCTGAGGCACGATGGGGACATGGCCGATCGGAGCGACGTACGCTTCCCCGCCGTGCTGGTCCGGCTGGCGGCCGTCGATGTGGACGAGCTGGCCGAGCTGGTCACCGACGCCTGGCGCTGCCAGGCCCCGAAGAAGCTGGTCAAGGAGTACGACGCCGCCTCGGACTAGAACTCGGGCTCTTCCCACCAGGGGGTGAACGGGGGGAGGTCGTCGGGGACGCGGCTGGGGAAGTGCGGCGGGCGCTTCTCCAGGAAGGACGCCACGCCCTCGCGCACGTCGGCCCCGCGGCCCAGGGTGTCGATGGCGGCCGAGTCGACCCGGTGGGCGGCCATGGGGTGGGGCTCGCCGAGCATGCGCCACAGCATCTGGCGGGTGAGGGTGACCGACACCGGGGAGGTCGAGGCGGCGATCTCGCCGGCGAGGGCGTAGGCCGCATCGAGCAGCTCGCCGTCGGGGTGCACCGAGCGGACCAGCCCCGCGGCCAGCGCCTCGTCCGCCCCGAAGACCCGCCCGGTGAAGCACCACTCGGCCGCCCGGCTGATCCCGACGACCCGGGGCAGGAACCACGACGAGGCCGCCTCCGGCACCAGGCCGCGGCGGGCGAACACGAAGCCGAACCGCGCCGACTCCGCCGCCAGGCGGATGTCCATGGGCAGCGTCATGGTCACGCCCACTCCCACGGCCGGACCGTTGATGGCGGCGATGACGGGCTTGGTGCTCTGGAAGATCCGCAGGGTCACCATGCCGCCGCCGTCCCGGCGCGGCCCCTTGGGCTCGGCTCCGCCGTTCTGGGCGCGGGCGTCGAACGTCTCCCCGCCGCCACCCAGGTCGGCGCCGGCGCAGAAGCCGCGCCCCCGGCCCGTGACGACGACGCAGCGCACCGAGCGGTCCTCGTCCGCCTGGTCGAAGGCCGCGATGAGGTCGGCCTGCATCTCGGTCGTGAACGCGTTGAGCCGGTCGGGCCGGTCCAGCGTGATGGTGAGGATCCCCTCGGAGACCTCGGTGGCGACGGTCCCCACTCTCAGCCGGGCACTTCGTAGGTCGGCACGATCACGGCCCGGGCCAGCGTGTGCCCCCCGAGGTTGAAGCCGACGAAGGCGGGAGTCGAGCCCTCGTCGGGGCCGAGCTGGTCGGTGTCGAGGGCGTGCACCGCGGTGACATAGCGATGAGGACCGTGACCCGGGGGCGGGAAGGCCCCTACGAACCCGAGCCCGCCGACGTCGTTGCGGCCATGCTTCGTGCCCGCGGGCCGACCGACCTGGTCGCCCGATCCCGCCCCCCGCGGCAGCTCGGTGACGTCGGCCGGGATGTCGAACAGCACCCAGTGCCAGAACCCGCTGCCGGTGGGCGCATCGGGGTCGTAGATGGTGACGGCGAAGCCGCGGGTCTCGGGCGGGAAGCCCTCCCAGCGCAGGTGCGGCGACAGGTTCTCGCCCTTCCCGCCGAAGCTGGCGTCGGCGGAATGGGTGTCGGACATCGGCTCGCCATCGGCCACGTCGTCGCTGGTCACCGTGAACGACGGCACCTCGGGCAGGAAGTCGTACGGCAGCGGCGGCCGCGAGCTATCGGTCATCGTCTCCCCCTGTTCGTCCAGGCGCTCCCCAGGTCTAGTCGCGCCCGTTCAGTCCTGCACCGGAGCTAGGCCCGCGGCGTCGCCGGCCTCCAGGGCGTCGAGCAGGTGCATGGAGATGTCGCCCACCTTGACCTCGTCCTCTTCCTTGCCCGCGGCCTTGGTGCCGTCGTCGATCATGATGAAGCAATAGGGGCAGGCGACCGCGATGCGGCTGGCACCGGTGGCGATGAGCTCCTGGCTGCGCTCGTCGTTGACCTTCTTGCCGATGGTCTCTTCCATCCACATGCGGGCGCCGCCGGCACCGCAGCACATGCCCTTGGTGCCGTTGCGGCCGGCCTCGACCACCTCGATGCCGCCGATGCTGCCGATCACCTTGCGGGGTGCCAGGTAGATGTCGTTGTGGCGGCCCAGGTAGCAGGAGTCGTGGTAGACGACCCGTTCCTCCAGCTTGGCGTCGCTCATGTCGAGGTGGCCCTCGGAGATCAGCCACTCCAGGAACTGGCTGTGGTGCACGACCTCGTAGTTGCCGCCCAGCTGCGGGTACTCGTTG
>JBKPRV010000365.1:0-10295 GCA_046734715.1 Actinomycetota bacterium
ATCCGATCCCCGCGGCCCGGGCGACGCGTCCGATCCCCGCGCCCGGCGAGCCGGCGGGAGCGCGGGTCAGACCCGCGGGAAGCGCCACTTCGACCTGCCGGTCGCCGGGCGGGCCCCTGCGGCGCCCCAGTGGGACGAGGACCTGTCCGACCCGAGCGAGCTGTCCAACTGGCGCGCCTCGCAGCCGCCGCCCGCACCGACGTTGCGCGGCCCCGAGCCGCCTCCCGCGCCCCGCCGGGGTGAGCGCCGGCCCGGCGGACCGCGGACGCAGGTGCTCGACCGCGGCTGGCAGGAGGAGCCTCCGGCCCCGCCTCCGCTCTACCAGGGCGCGCCGGAGCCCGGCCACGACGACTATCCCGAGGAAGGCGAGGTCGAAGAGGCGCCGCGGCGTAGCCGCGCTCGTGGCACCCGGCCCGCCCCGCGGCCCGGACTTTCCTACGTAGCCGGCTTCGACGGCGTGCGGGCCGTGGCGCTGCTGGCCGTGCTCGCCTTCCACTCGGGCCTCGAGATCGCCCGCGGCGGCTTCCTCGGCATCTCCAGCTTCTTCACCCTGTCGGGCTTCTTGCTGGGCGCGAGCGTGCTGGCCGAGTGGGGCGAGATCGGGCGCCTGAGCCTGGCCGGCCTGTGGGAGCGCCGGGCGCGCCGCATCCTGCCGCTGTTCGTGTTCACCGTGGGGCTGATCGTCGCCCTGCAGGTCACCCTGCGGGTGGGCGCCGGGCCCGGGTACCGGGGCGACGTCCTCGCCGCGCTTGGGCAGGTGCTCAACTGGCGCTTCGCCTTCACCGGCGACGGCTTCGCCAGCGTGCTGACCGACCCCTCCCCGGTCCAGCACCTGTGGCCGCTGTCGATCCTGATCCAGCTCATCGTGGTGGTCCCGCTGCTGTTCGTGGGCATCACGCTGGTGACCCGGAAGCGCTGGCGGGGGGCGGGCGTCCTGTTCGCCGTGGCGGCGGGCGCCTCGTTCTACCTGGCGGACCGCACCGCCCGGGCGTCCGGCAACGACGGGCTCGCCTACTACAGCACCTACACCCGAGCCGGCGAGCTGCTGGTGGGCGTGGTGCTGGCCTACCTGGTGCTGAGCCCGCGTCTGCGGCGGCTGATCGAGAGCCGCCAGGGCGTGGCCGCCGTTCGCTTCGGCGCCCCGTTGGCGCTGGTGGCGCTGGTGGCGCTGTGGAACACCACGAGCCTCTACAGCACGAACCTGTTCGGCGGCGTCACCTTGGCCAACGCGCTGCTCACCGCCTGGGTGCTGCTGGCCGTGACCACCTCGGGGCCCGCGACCGACGTGCTCGGCAGCCTGCCGCTGCGCACGCTCGGCAAGCTCAGCTTCGCCGCCTACCTGCTCCACTGGCCGATCTTCCTGACCATCGACGACAAGCGGCTCGACCTGCCCGGTCCGGCGCTGTTCGCGGTGCGCCTGGTGGTCACGCTGGCGGCGGCCGCCGCCGTGACCTACGGCCTGGAGCGGCCGCTCCGCAGCATCCGCTTGCCCCGGCCCCAGCTCGTCATCGGCCTGGGCCTCAGCATCGTGGTGGTGGCCGTGGCCGCGCTGGTGCTGCCGGAGCAGCCCCCGTCGGGCGTGAGCCTGGCCATCGACGACGGCAGCGGCCCGGGAGACCTCGACGTGGTCGTGCCCTCGGGCGACGAGTCGCTGTCGGTGGCGCTGGTCGGCGGCTCGCTGGCCGGCTCGATGACCAGCGGCTTCGAGACCTGGAACCAGCAGAACCGGCGCGAGCAGGTCCGGGTGGCCACCCACGTGGCCACCGACTGCCCACTGGGCGGCGCCGGGCCGGTCCACCTGGCGGGCGCCACCGTGGGCGAGGACACCGACTGCACCGGCTTCACGCCCCGCCTGCCCCGCCTGCTCGACGCCGCCGACGCGGACGTGGTCGTGGTCGTGCCCAGCGTCGCCGACCTGGGCGAGCGGGAGATCGACCGCGAGTGGCGCCACCTCGGCGACCCGGGCTACGACGCCTGGCTCAAGGAGCGCCTGGCGGACCTCGACGCCACGCTGCGATCCCACTCCAGCCACGTGATCTGGGCCACGTCGCCCCACGTCCGGCTCGAGCCCCGAGACGGCGAGGGCGACTGGACCAACGTGGACGCCAACGATCCCGCCCGCGTCGACCGCCTCAACGAGCTGATCCACGAGGTGGTCGGAGGCCAGGCCGGCAGCACGATCATCGACCTGGACGCCTGGGCGCACCGCCTGCCCCGCGGCGGCGAGTTCGGCGCGGACAACCGCGCCGACGGCGCCGAGCTCACTGCGGCCGGGGCGGACGCGGTGGCGGCCTGGTTGGTCCCCCAGCTGGCGGACGCCGTCGATCGCTGACGGCAGGCGTCGCCATGGGCCGGATCCGCACCGACATCGCCATCGACGCCCCGCCGGCCGCGGTGTGGGCGCGCCTGGCCGACATCGCCGACCACGTGTCGTGGATGGCCGACGCCGCCGCCATCCGCTTCACCGGCGAGCGCCGGTCGGGCGTGGGCACGGCGTTCGAATGCGATACGCGTGTCGGGCCCTTGCGCACCACGGACGTGATGGAGGTCACCGAGTGGCGCGAGGGCGAGGCCCTGGGCGTGCGGCACACCGGCGTGGTGACCGGGACCGGGCACTTCCTCGTCGCCCCCGAGCCCGCGGGCGACGGCGCAGCCCGCACCCGGCTCACGTGGGACGAGGACCTGGCGTTCCCGTGGTGGCTGGGCGGTGCGGTGGGCGCGTTCGTGGCCCGGCCGGCGCTGCGGGCCGTGTGGCGGGGCAACCTCCGCCGCTTCGCCGCGCGGGTCACTGAGGAGGCGGCCGAGTGACCTCCGAGCCCTCCGAGCCCCTCGCCGACCGGCCCCACATGCCCGGCTACGGCATCACCGGCCCCGAGGCGGGGACCGGGCTGCTGCCGTGGTCGTGGGCGGTCGAGCGGCTGACCGGATCCCACGACTACTGGCTGGCCACGGTCGGGCCCGAGGGGCATCCCCACGTCATGCCGGTCTGGGGCGTGTGGCTCGACGGCGGCGTGTGGTTCAGCAGCGGGCTGCGGTCCCGCAAGGCGCGCAACCTGGCCGCCCAGCCGGCCTGCACGCTCACCACCGACGACGCCCAGCAGCCCGTGGTGGTGGAGGGCGATGCCGAGCGGGTCACCGATCTCGACCGGGTGCGGGCGTTCGCCGCCGCGGTCGACGCCAAGTACGACACCGACTACGGCGTCGGGTTCTACGACCCGGCGGTGAACGGCGTGTGGCGGGTCGCCCCCGCGTGGGCGTTCGGGCTCGTGCAGGACGACTTCGGCGGCTCGCCCACCCGCTGGACGTTCGGTTAGCTGTCGCTCACCCTCACACGACCACGAGGCAGCCGACGTACAGCGCGCCGGCCAACACCAGGCAGGCGATCATGGGCAGCGGCGAGTTGCGCGGCAGCCGCGGACCCCACCACCAGAAGATGGCTCCGCCGATCGCGCCCGCGATGAGGCCGCCGATGTGGCCCGCCTTGGAGATGTCGGGGATCAGGAACGTCAGGGCCAGGTTGAGGACGATGAGGCCCCCGATCCCGGTCGAGAACGGGTCGATCCCCCGGGAGCGCAGGGCTATGAAGGCGGCGGCCATGAGCCCGAAGACCGCGCCCGAGGCGCCCACCGTCACCTGGTCGGGCGCGTAGACCAGCACGGCGAACGAGCCGCCCAGCAGCGACAGGAAATAGAGGGCGAGGAACGGTCCCTTGCGGATGGCGGGCTCCAGCAACATGCCCAGCTGGTACAGCAGGAACATGTTGAACCCGACGTGGAGCAGGCCGATGTGCAGGAACCCGGACGTGATCGGCCGCCACCAGTCCCCGGCCGCCACGGCAGGACCGTAGAGCGCGCCCTTGCGGGCGATCTCGCCGAGGGCGTTGGTGGTGAGGCGGCCCGACGAGACGGCGTCGGCCACGAAGATGGCCAGGTTGGCGGCCACCAGCGCGAACGTGGCGACCGGCTGGGTCCTCATGGCCCGAGCGGGGATCACCCGCTGCCGGCCACCCCGGGCACACTCGGGGCAGTGGAAGCCGACGGACGCCTGGTTCATGCACGCAGGACAGATCAACCGGTCGCAACGCTGGCAGCGCACTCCGGCCCGCCGGTCCGGGTGCCGGTAGCACACCTGGGGCGGGGGCTGGGGAGGAGGCTGGTAAGGAGGCTGCGGTGAGACGGCCACGCAGGCCGAGGCTAGCGACACCGCCCCCTCCCGCCACCTTCGCGCCCGGCGCGTTGGCTCAGTGGGGCAGGTCCATGGGGCGGGAGGACACGCCCAGGCGGCGGGCGAGGGGGGCCAGGAGGTCAGTGGGTTGGCGGTCGGCGCGGAGGGCGTCGTGGATGCGCTCCTGGGCGGCGTCGAGGTTCACGTCCAGGGCGAGCTCGCGGGCGAGGGTGACCAGGGCGGTGGCCGCCTCCACGGTGGCACGCTCGGGGCGGGTGGCGGCTTGGTCGACCGCTCGGGTGACCGCTTGCTCCAGCGTGGCGGCGGCCTTGGGGGAGGCCAGGCGGACGCCCTCCTCGCGGGCCTCGCGGGCCAGGGCTCGCACCTGGCGGTAGCTGCCGGGGTCCTTGGACGTCACCGCCGCGGCCAGGGCGCCCTCCAGGCGGCGGGCCAGGGCCAGCTCGATCGGGCCCCGGAGCTCGGGGCCGAGCGGGGTTCCCGCCACCGCCAGCGCGGCCAGGGTGTCGTGGTGGTCGGACCGCAGCTGGTCGTAGGCGGCCACGAACCGGTCGGTCAGCGCCTCCGACGTGGCCCGCAGCAGGTCCTCCCCCACGCCGGGCAGCGCGCTCTCCAGCCCGAACTCCCGGGGACCGAAGCGGTCGACCACCATCCGCAGCAGCCCCGTCACCCGGGCGCCCCGGCGGGTGTCGCCGACGATGGTGGCCACGTCGTGGGCGTCCCGCTCGCCGTCGCCGGCCGGGCGTACGGCGCCGAACACCTCCAGGCCGCCCAGGTGCACGGCGGCGTAGGCCCAGCGCGTGCGGCGGCGGGTCCGCCGGTGGGTGATCGCCACGACCCCGGCGCACACCGCCACGCCGCCCCGGTCGACCGTCTCGTGCAGCTCGCGCGCCGGCTCGAAGCCGGCGATGTGCTCGGCCGCGGCGTCCCCCGCCAGCAGGTCGGTCAGCGCGAGGTGGGCGGCGACCCGGCCGGGATCGACCCGGCTGGGATCGACGTGGTGCCGCCACACCTCCCGGCCGTCACCCTCGGTCGGGTCGTTGCTGCGGGCCTCGGCGAGCGTGGCCAGCACCGCCTCGAGGGGCGGGTGCTCCCCCAGCTCGGCCAGCATGTCGCAGCAGCAGGCCGCGTACCGCATGATCTGCACGGTCTCGATGCCGGCCAGGTCGTTGAAGAACCAGCCGCACGACGTGTACATCAGCAGCGCGTGGCGCTGGCTCTCCAGCAGGGTGAGGGCCTCGACCACCGCGTCCACGCCCCCCAGCACGTGCTCGGCCACGAACCCCTCGACGGTCGTGGCGCCGAGCACCAGCTCGACGTAGGCGTCGCGGGCGGCCCACGGGTCGCGCAGCACCGCCGGGCCGCGGCGCTCGAACACCTCGACGGCCCAGTCGCGCACCCGGTCGAAGGCGGCCCGCAGCGGGGCCCGCCACGCCTGGTTCCAGCCCGGCTCGCCGCCGGTGTGGCAGCCGCAGTCGTCCATCCAGCGGGCCACCCCGTGGGCGCACGACCACGCCGACACGTGCACCATCCCGTCGTGGGTCGGCGGGTGCTCCGCCAGCCAGCCGGCCAGCCGGGGCAGCGCCACGCCACGCCGGTCCGATTCGATCGTCAGCGCGTAGGCGACACCCCTATCGGCGTAGGTGTGGTGGTGGCCGAACGACTCGCCGTCGCACGCCACCGACACCAGGTCGCCGCCCGGGCGCCCCACGATGCGGTCGATGACCACCTGGGCCAGGAAGCCCCCGAACGCGACCTCGTGGGAGATCGGCCCGTCGTAGACCACCAGGTCGACCCCCAGATCGGGATCGTGCGGGTGGCGCCAGCGCAGCGCGCCGGGCAGGTCCACCGAGGCGTCGGCGCCGGCCACGGTGTGCCACTCGGCCGCCCCCGGCGCCCGCACCGCGGTGATCTGGTCGGGCGCCAGGATGGTGAAGCCGATGCCCTCCTCGGCCAGCGCGGCCAGGACCCGGTCGTCGACCGCGGTCTCGGGCAGCCACAGGCCTTCGGCCGGCCGGCCGAAGCGGTGGTGGAAATCGGCCAGGCCCCAGCGGATCTGGGTGCGCAGGTCCCGGTCGTTGCACAGCGGGAGGATGGCGTGGCCGTACGCCTGGGCGATGGCCCGGCGGGAGGCACGGTCGGCCTCGATGATGCGGGCGTAGGTGTCCGGGGCGTGGTCCTCCAGCCACGACAGCAGCGTGGGGCCCATGTCGAAGGACAGCCGCCGGTAGTTGTCCACGATGGCGACGATGCGGCCGTGGTCGTCCAGGATGCGGGCCCAGCCGTTGGGCCGGTAGCACTCGGCCGTGATGCGCTCGTTCCAGTCGTGGAAGGGCGCGGCCGTCGGCTGGCGGGGCACCACCTCGGTCCAGGGGTTCTCGCGGGGTGGCTGGTAGAAGTGGCCGTGGAGGACGAAGGCGACGTCGGCGATCAGACGACGTTAGAGGCCGAGCGGCTAGGGCGTGAGCCGCAGCCCAAGAGTCCACGATTTGGCGGCCGGGCTGCAGCTCGACAGCGAGGACTCCCGGCAGCACGGCACCGCAACATGAGACCACGTGACCTATCCGCGCACGCTTTCAGGCGCGGCGATCGCCGGGCGGGAGCGGGCGTGCGAGCGGCCGATCCGGTCCCGCAGCAGTATCTGGGCTATGAGGCCGCCGAAGGCCAGCGCGCCCGCGGCAGCGAACCCGGCCCGGTCGTTCCCGCTGGTCAGCGACACGACCACCCCGATGAACGTGGCGCCGAAGCCCTGCGACAGGTCGAAGAACACCGAGAAGGTGCCGACGGCGTGGCTGCGCTCCTCCTCGGGCGCCGACGCCATCACGGCCGTGAACAGGGACGGGTACAAGAGGGACATGCCGAGGCCGAGGGCGACCGCGGCCGCCCAGATCGAGGCGATCGAGCCCCAGGCCGCCACCAGCCAGATGCCGAGGGACACGCCGCAGAGGGCGAACGTGGAACCTCGCTGCCAGCCCAGCCGGTCCGGCAGGCGGGCGCCCACGATGCGGATGATCAGCACCAGGCCCGCATAGAGGCCGAACACGCCGCCCACGCTGCTCAGGCCGATCTCCTCGGCGTAGAGCGGCACGAACGCGGCGAAGGCGGTGAAAGGGATCAGCCCCAGCAGCAGGATGAGCCCCGGCCACAGCGCGTCGGGTTGGAGGAAGCGGCGATGGCCGAGCTCCTCGGCGGACATGGTCTTGCCCCGGGGGATGAACACGGACGCCACGGCAGCCAGGCCGGCGAACCCGCCCAGCACCAGCCAGAGGGTGTTGAAGCCGTGGCTCACCAGGGACTCGCCCACGGGCGGCCCCACGGCGAGGCCACCGTAAAGGGCGACGGAGAAGTAGGAGGCGGCCTCGCCCCGGCGGTGGTCGGGCGCCAGGTCCTGGGCGGCGGTGGCGACGCCGACGAAGACCGCGGCCTCGCCCGCCCCGGTGACCAGCCGGGCCAGCACCAACATCCACAGGCTGGTGGCGAGGCTGTAGCCCACGATCGAGACGGCCACGACGCAGCTGCCCGCTACGGCCAGCAGTCGCCGGCCCTTGGTGTCGCCGATGCGGCCCACCCACGGCCGCAGGAGGGCGGCCGAGACCGCGTACGCCCCCACGCCGATCCCCACCTGGACGCCCCCGCCCCCGAGCTCGTCCTCCACGAAGCGGGGCACGGTCGGCAGCAGCGCCCCCATGGCGGTGAAGTACGCGAAGGACGCGAGCATGACCACCGCGAACTGCGGTGACAGGAGACTGCGCTCATCGTCGTCGAGCGGTTGAGGGGGGACGTCACCAAACACGACCTTGCCTGCCTACCACCGTTGCGGACGCAAACACCACCCGATAGGTGGGAGTGCTTCGCTAGGAGCCGTCGCCCTCCGCGGGGACGAGCCAGCGGACGCCGAGAGGGGGCAAGGTCAGCACGGCCGAGTCGGGTTGACCCTGCCACGGGGTGCCGTCGGTGGTGACCTCGGGCTGGACGACGCCGCTGCCGCCCCAGCGCTCGTCGTCGGTGTTGAGCACGTCGACCCAGCGGCCGGGGAGGGGAAGGCCCAGGCGGTAACCGTGGCGGGGGACGGGGGTCAGGTTGGCCACCACCGCCACCACGCCCTCCCGATCGCCGGTCGCCGACGGGCCATGGGGGCCCGTCCGCAGGAAGGCGTACACCGAGTTGGTGCGGTCGTCGGCGTCGAGCCAGGCGAACCCGGCGGGCACCGTGTCGGCCGACCACAGGGCGGGACGGGCGGCCTCGACCTGGTTCAGCTCCCGCAGCAGGTCGCGCACGCCCCGGTGCAGCGGCTCGGAGAGCAGGAACCAGTCGAGCTCCCGGTCGTGGCTCCACTCCCGCTCCTGGGCCAGCTCGGCCCCCATGAACAGGAGCTGCTTGCCCGGGTGCGACCACATCCAGGCGTACAGCGCCCGCAGGTTGGCGAAGCGCTGCCACTGGTCGCCCGGCATCTTGCCCAGCAGCGAGCCCTTGAGGTGGACCACCTCGTCGTGGCTGAGCGGCAGCACGAAGTTCTCGCTCCACGCGTACGTCAGGCCGAACGTCAGCAGGTCGTGGTGCCACTTGCGATGCACGGGATCGTTCGAGAAGTAGGTGAGCGTGTCGTGCATCCAGCCCATGTTCCACTTCTGGCTGAACCCCAGGCCGCCGGCATCGGCGGGGCGCGTGACCCCGCCCCAGGCGGTCGACTCCTCGGCCACGGTCACCACCCCGGGCACGTCCCGGTGCACGACCGTGTTCAGGTCCTGGAAGAACGCGATGGCCTCCAGGTTCTCCCGCCCGCCGTGGCGGTTGGGCACCCACTCGCCCTCTTCCCGCGAGTAGTCGAGATAGAGCATCGACGCGACCGCGTCCACCCGCAGGCCGTCGCAGTGCATCTCCTCCAGCCAGTAGCGGGCGCTGGCGACGAGGAAGTTGCGCACCTCGTGGCGGCCGAAGTTGAACACCAGCGTGCCCCAGTCCGGGTGCTCGCCCTGGCGGGGATCGGCGTGCTCGTACAGCGCGGTGCCGTCGAAGCGGGCCAGGGCCCACTGGTCCCGGGGGAAGTGCGCCGGCACCCAGTCGACGATGACGCCGAGGCCCCGGCTGTGGAGGTGGTCGACCAGGTCCCGGAAGCCGTCGGGATCGCCGTAGCGGGCCGTCGGGGCGAAGTAGCTCGTGACCTGGTAGCCCCACGACGGCATGTAGGGATGCTCGGTGGGCGGGAGCAGCTCGACGTGGGTGAAGCCCAGGTCGGCGACATGGTCCGCCAGCCGCTCCGCCAGGTCGCGGTAGCCGTAGCTGCGGCCGTCGGGATGGCGCATCCACGAGCCCAGATGGACCTCGTAGACGGACATGCGCTCGTCCCACGGCCGGGACTGCGCCCGGCGCGCCATCCACTGGCGGTCGCCCCACTCGTAGGCCGAGCGGAAGATCACGCTGGCGGTGGCGGGCGGCACCTCGCTGGCGGTGGCGAACGGGTCGGCCTTGAGCCGGGTCACCCCGTCGGCCCCCACCACCTCGAACTTGTAGCGCTGTCCGGGTGCCGCCTCGGGCACGAAGATCTCCCACACGCCCGACCCGCCGAGGTTGCGCATGGGGTGGACCCGCCCGTCCCAGCCGTTCCAGTCGCCCACCACCCGCACGGCTTGGGCCGAGGGCGCCCACACCGCGAACGCGGTCCCCTCGGTGCCCTGGTGGTTGCGGGCGTGGGCGCCGAGCGCGGTCCACATCCGGTCGTGGCGCCCCTCGCCCATCAGGTGCAGGTCGAGGTCGCCGAGCGACGGCCAGAACGGCCACGGGTCGACCGCCGTGTGCTCGCCACCGCCGTCCCAGTGGAACGTCACCGAGTAGCCCGGCTTGGGCTCGGCGTCGAGCAGCACCTCGAACACGCCGGCGTCGTGGACCCGACGCATGGGACGCCCGTCCAGCGTGGCCGAGGTCGCCCCCGGCCGCCACGAGCGCACCACCACCTGCCCGCGCTCGGGGTGGACGCCCAGCAGCCGGTGGGGGTCGCTGCAGATGCCCGCGGCCAGCTGATCCAGTCCCACCGGGTCGCGACGCTCCGGCATCAGGAGGCGAGCGCGAGGGCGCGGCGCACCGCGGCGGCCGGGATGCCCACCCAGTCGGGCCGG
>JBKPRV010000366.1:0-5420 GCA_046734715.1 Actinomycetota bacterium
CAGCTGCACGAGTGCGCCGATCGCTTCCCGGCCTCTTCCGTAGCTCTCTCACCGGGCCCACCGGGACGGGCCGCCGTTCGAGGCCGTAGGCTGGTGGTGGCGTGCGGGGCGGATCGGCATGATCTATACGTTCAACAGGTACGAGCTCGACCTCGACCAGTACGAGCTGCGGCGGGACGGCGAGAGGATCGCGGTCGAACCGCAGGTCTTCGACGTGCTTGCCCACCTCGTCGAGCACCGTACCCGTGTCGTCCCGAAGTCTGAGCTGCTCGATTCGGTGTGGAAGACGAGCTTCGTCACCGAGTCTGCGCTGACCAGCCGCGTCAAGGCCGCGCGGCACGCTGTGGGCGACGACGGACAGTCCCAGCAGATGATCCGCACCGTGCACGGGCGTGGTTACCGTTTCGTCGCACCGGTCGAGGTGTTCGTGACCCCCGCGTCTGGTTCTCCCACCGGATCGCGTGCCACCGACCGGCGGGTCGCCGTGCGCCAGGAGATCCGGTTCTGCCAGTCGGCGGACGGTGTCCAAGTGGCGTACGCCACCTCAGGCGATGGGCCACCGCTGGTGAAGGCCGCGCACTGGCTGTCCCACCTCGACTATGACTGGGAGAGCCTCGTGTGGCGACACTGGCTGCAGGAGCTGTCGGGTAGACATCGGCTGGTCCGCTACGACGAGCGGGGCTGCGGCCTGTCCGACTGGCACGTCGACCAGGTGTCCATCGACACCAAGGTGGCCGACCTGGAGGCCGTCGTCGATTCGTGCGGCCTCGAACGCTTCGCGCTGCTGGGCATCTCCGGCGGGGGGCCGGCGTCGGTCGCCTACGCCGCCCGCCATCCCGATCGGGTGAGCAAGCTCGTGCTGTACGGCGCATTCGCACGAGGTCGGATGGCACGGGCGCGGACCACCGACGAGAAACGAGAAGCGCAGCTCATGGTCGAGCTGGCCGAGCTCGGCTGGGGCCGCGACGACCCCGCCTTCCGCCATGTCTTCTCCCTGCAGTTCATGCCCGAGGGCACACGCGAGCAGTGGGCCGCGTTCGACGAGCTGCAGCGGCGCACGGCGACTCCGGCGAACGCGGCGCGGATCATGGCCGCCACCGCTGACCTCGACGTCGCCTCGCTCGCGCCACGCGTGCAGGCGCCGACCCTGGTCATCCACGCCCGCGGTGACCGGCGGGCACCCCTCGACCAGGGGCGGAGTCTGGCCACGCTGATCCCCGACAGTCGACTCGTCGTGCTCGACAGCTCCAACCACATCCTGCTGCACGACGAGCCGGCGTGGGCACGGTTCGCCGATGAGCTGAACGGCTTCCTCTCCGACTGACCGTGATCGTCGACTGGAGCCCGTACCGTGCGTCGCATGACGGCGAGACTGCGCGTCCCCAGCTACCTGCGGGCCGCAACCGATACCGGCGGGCCGGCCCGGGTGGAATGGCTGGCCGCGCTGCCTGACCGGGTCGAGCGGCTGGCCGAGCGCTGGGGGCTCGACCTGGGTGAGCCGTTCGAGCCGGGCGGCGCCTGCTCGTGGGTCGCGCCGGCCACCGACCCCGACGGCCGCGACGTCGCGCTCAAGGTGTCGTGGCAGCACACGGAGGCGTTGCACGAGGCGGAGGGGCTGGCCGCACTCAGCGGCGAGGGGGCGGTGGAGGTGTACAGGTTCGAGCAGCTCGAACCGGCCCGGCCCGGGGCTGGACCGGACGGCGACGGCGGCACCACCGCGATGCTGCTCGAGCGGTGCCGTCCGGGGACGCAGCTGCGCGTACGGCCCGAGGCCGAGCAGCACGTCGTCGTCACCGACCTGCTCCGGTCGGTTAGGGCGGTCGAGCTCCCACCCGACCATCCGTTCCGGCCCCTGTCGGTGATGGCCGACGACTGGGTGGCCAGCGCCGAGGCGTGCCTGGCCGCCGACCCGGGACAGCTCGACGCCGGAGTCGCCCGCGAGGGGCTGGCGCTGTTCCGCGAGCTGTCGCGTCCCGGACCGGCCGACGTCCTGCTGTTGACCGATCTGCACGCGGGCAACGTGCTGTCGGGCGAGCGCCGCCCCTGGCTGCTCATCGACCCGAAGCCTTACGTCGGCGACCCCCACTACGACGTCCTGCAGCACGTGCTGAACTGCGAGGAGTCACTGGCCGCCGACCCGATCGGCCTGCTGACCGAGGTCGCTGACCTGGCCGGCCTGGACCCCGGGCGGGTCCGGCAGTGGCTGTTCGCGCGGTGCGTTCAGGAGAGCCTGGGCGAAGGACGGCCGTGGCCGGCGCTCGACGTCGTGCTGCGCCGGCTGGGTGGTCCGGCCTAGACCTCTGGCGGACTCGCAGTCATCCGAGGTGGGGGACCACCCGGTCGCAGAACAGCTCGAGCTGGCGGGCCTCGTCGACGACCGGCCACACGAGCACCTGCTGCACCCCCGCCTCCCGGAAGGCGTGCAGCTTCTCGGCGAACGCGCCGGCGGGGCCCACCGGCAGGCGCTCCCGGAGCACGGCTTCCGGCCGGTGGATCGCCGGCGCGAGCCGCTCGCGCACGACCCGCTCTGCCTCCTCCCGATCGTCGGTTATGTGGAACCACATCGTCGCCAGCGCGTTGGGGAACGCGGCCGCGTCGCGCCCCTCGTCGGCCAGGCGTCCCTGCAGCTTCGCCCACGCCTCGGCGAACGCTGCGGGCGTCGTGTTGTAGGCCGACGCCAGCCAGCCGTCGCCGAGGCGGGCCGTGCGCCGGAGCCCGGCGTCGGAGCCCCAGCTGCCCAGCCAGATCGGAATGCCCGACGGTCGAGCCGGCCGGGGCTGCAGCTCGATGCCGGCGGTCGAGTAGTAGCGGCCGACGAATGGCTCCCCGTCCGGTTGCCAGAGCGAGCGCAGCGCCTGCACCGCCTCGTCCAGACGGCGCCACCGTTCGTCGAAGTCGAGGCCGACCGCGTCGTGGTCGAGTCGCGACGATCCCGGCCCCACGCCGACCATCACCCGGCCGCCGGACAGCCGGTCGAGCGCGGCCATCGCCTTGGCCAGCGCCACCGGTCCGCGCACGACGGGCAGCGCCACGGTCGTGGCCAGAGTCATGGATCCCGACGAGCCGGTCACCGCGGCGAGCGCCGTCGGCCCGTCCAGCCACGGAATGTCGAACACCAGGTGGTCATTGGCGGCCAGCGTGGCGAATCCGAGCCCAGCCGCGCGACGGGCGTAGCCGGTCAGGTGGTCCAGCGTGTACGGGTGCCCGCCGAAGTCCATCAACGGCAGGTGAGCGCCGTACTCCACGGTCCGTCCCCCTCAACTCGCGATCGCCCCTCCATGATGCTGGGCGGCGCGCTTCATGACCGCATTGTCCCGCTGACCGCGCGGCGCGTGACCAGCGTCAGAGCGGGCTTCCGGCCCGTCCTGCGGGACGATCGGAGCTAGCCGACCCTGATGGTTCCTTGCATCCAAGCGTGGATGGCGCAGAGGAATGAGAGTGTCGTCCCGGCAGGGGCGTCGACCGGCACACTGATCGAGGTCCCGGCAGGCAGCCAGATGGTGTCCAGACGAGCGTCGAGGCCGGGACCACCACCGACGTTGATGAATTGCGCGGCATTCTCGTCGACGATCTGGGGCGCGACCGTGTTGAAGATCTCGTCGCACAAGGTCCCCGGCTCACCGCAACTGAACACGTCCTCGACGTCGGTCGGAAGCTCGTCCGGGTCGGCGACGGTCAGCGTGTGCGGCTCGTCGGTGTCGTCGTTGTGGATCAGGGTGATCTGCGCACCGCTCTCGATCGTGGTGTTTCCCGGGCTGAACCTCAGATTCGAGAAGATCTTCGAGTTGATGTGGACGTCTTCGGTGCCCATCGTCCGGATCGTCTTTCCGGTACTGCCGCTGGCACTGGTTCCGACCGACATCGTGACGGCGGCAAGAGCCGCCACGGCCGCGAGCCGGGCGAGCCGAGAAGCTGTCAATGCACGAATTGCAGAGCCCATCGCTGTGACCTCCTGGATGCCGCAAGGTCGAGGGCCATCCGGCGGCTGGGCCGCGGTCGTCAAACCGGGGTCGTGAGCGATCTGTTCACGAAGCCGGCTGGCGCCGTGTCCCAGGAGGCGTGAAACCCCCACGCCCGAGCCGTGGCCCTTCCGCCACGACAGCACTCGGCCACCTGTCTCTTCGGACGCTAGACCTGGGTGCACCAGGGGTCAACGGCTGCCATGTCCCGGATGTGCAGGTCTGCGGCTGAGGGCCGGCGTGGCGCCTTGGACCGTCGAATCCCGCTGGGCCCAGGACCCCGATGCCCACTCGGCGAGTCTCCCAGCCGCTCCTGACCATGTCGAACGCCTCTCGAGGCGCGACGGTCGAGCCCGGTCACACCAGGGCCTGCGTCCGGCCGTTCCCGGCAACCTGCCAGGATGACCTGGTGGCAGCCGCTGACGTGCCGCATCCTGATCTCCAGCCCGGAGACGAGCGCACCGCGCTCGTGCAGCGCCTCGATCACTACCGGGCGATCGCCGCGGCCGCGCTCGTCGACCTCCGGTGGGAGGAGGCCTCCACCCGCTTGCTGCCAGCGACGGATCTGACGATCGCGGGCATCGTCAAGCATCTGGCGTGGGCCGAGGATCGCTGGTTCCAGGGCCGGCTGCTCGGCGTGCCGATGCCTGCCCCATGGGATGCGCCCGGCGCCGACGACCCCGATCAGGCGATGCGGGTGGCCTCGGACGACACCGTCGCCGGCATCGTCCAGCTCTACTCGTCGGCGTGCAGCCGAAGCCGCTCGGCGCTCGCCCGCTGTGACTCGCTCGACCACGTTGCCGCGGTTCCCTCGTTCGGGATCGGCCCGGTCAACCTCCGGTGGATCCTCGTCCACATGATCGACGAGACCGCCCGCCACGCAGGTCACCTCGATCTCCTCCGAGACTGCCTCACCGGCGGACAGCACCCCGCGGGCACGTCGCTACGTTGATGGCCGGCCTGACCCATGACTTCCGACCTCGACCTCGCCCAAGAGTTGGCTGACTCAGCCGATCAGGTCAGCAGCAGGTACTTCGCTGCCGGGTCGGTGCCGTACCAGACCAAGGCCGACGGCAGCCCAGTCACGGCCGCGGACCGCGAAGTCGAAGAGACTCTCTTGGCCCTGGTCTCCCAGCGCCGACCGGAAGACGCCTTCCTGGGCGAGGAGGTCGGAGCCGCCGGGGCCGGACAGCGTCGATGGATCGTGGACGGCATCGACGGGACCCACGCCTTCGTCGCCGGCGCGCCGCAATGGGGCACCCTCGTGGCTCTGGAGGTGGCCGGTGCCCTGACAGTCGGGGTTGCCACCAGCCCGGGACTAGGCCGGCGGTGGTGGGCCTCCCGGGGAGGAGGGGCGTGGACGGCCTCTCTGCGCGACGGCCGGCTGTGGGGACAGGCGAAGCGGCTGGTCGTCTCTGACCGCCCTCTGCCGGTGGCCCGGGCGGCGGTGCTGCCCGGACC
>JBKPRV010000367.1:0-3496 GCA_046734715.1 Actinomycetota bacterium
TCGCTGGCGTTCGCCGGCGTCCGCGCCGGGATGCGCAACCCGCCGAAGGAGCCGTCCCCGAGCGGGGCGACCACGCCGGACGCGCCGGTGCAGAGCGCCAGCCTGCTGTCGGTCCCGTTCTTCCACGCCACCGGCTGCCACTCGGTCCTCCAAGGCTCGATCGTCGGCGGCTCCAAGCTGGTGCTGATGCACAAGTGGAACCCCGAGCGCGCCCCTGGAGCTCATCGAGCGGGAGAGCATCACGACCTTCGGCGGCGTGCCGTCGATGGTGTGGCAGGTCCTGCAGTCACCGGACTTCGACAAGCGCGACATCTCGAGCGTGCAGAGCATCGGCTACGGCGGCGCGCCGGCGCCGCCCGAGCTCGTCCGCAAGATCGACGAGATGTTCCCCGGCCGCATCCCGTCCAACGGCTACGGCCTCACCGAGACCTCCAGCATGACGACGAGCAATAGCGGCGCCGACTACCTCCGCAAGCCCGACAGCGTCGGCACCCCGGTCGCGGTGTGCGACCTGAAGGTCGTGGACGAGCTCGGCGGAGACCTCCCCGAGGGCGAGACCGGCGAGCTCTGGATCAAGGGCCCGAACGTCGTGCGCGGCTACTGGGGGAAGCCGGAGGCCACCGGCCAGACGTTCTCCGACGGCTGGCTCCACACCGGCGACATCGCCCGCATCGACGACGAGGGCTTCGTCTTCATCGTCGACCGGGCCAAGGACATGATCATCCGCGGCGGTGAGAACGTGTACTGCTCCGAGGTCGAGGCCGCCATCTTCGAGCATCCCGCCGTCCTCGACGCCGCCGTGCTCGGCCTCCCCCACCAGGTCCTGGGCGAGGAGGTCGGCGCCGTCATCCAGCTCAAACCCGGCCACGAAGCCACCGCGGCCGACATCCAGGCCCACGTCCGCGACCGGCTCGCCGCGTTCAAGGTCCCCACGCACGTCTGGTTCCGCGACGAGGACCTCCCGCGGAACCCCGCCGGCAAGATCCTCAAGCGGGACCTCCGCGAGACCCTCGTCCCCCCGACCTGACGCCGCCGTCCACCGTTTCGGTGGGGGACCTCCCGCGGCTTGGTGGGCGAGGGGGGACTTGAACCCCCACGACCTTGCGGCCACTGGCACCTGAAGCCAGCGCGTCTGCCAATTCCGCCACTCGCCCGAGTAGCAAGCAGGAAACGATAGCGCCTCCGTACAGCCGTTCCTGCATCTGATTGGGCTCGCCCGGTCTGAACACCAGGCGTACCGGTAATCTGGCTTGTCGTGGCCATCCGTGGATTCGAACGGCGTCTGGAACGCATGGTCGAGGGAGCCTTCGCCCGTGCGTTCCGGTCCAGCATCCGCCCCGTCGAGCTGGCGCGGCGGCTGGCACGCGAGATGGACGACCACGTGTCGATCGGGGTGCGGGGCACGCAGGTGGCGGCCAACTACTACACGATCTACCTGTCCACCTCGGACTACCAGGAGTTCGGCGAGGTGCGGGACGCGCTACGCCGCGAGCTGTGCGATGCGGCCCGGGCCCACGCGCGGGACGAGGGTTACGGGTTCATGGGGCCGGTGGACGTCGAGTTCGTGGTGGAGGAGAGCTTCGGGACCGGCTGGTTCGAGGTCGAGGGCCGCTTCCGGGAGGGAGCCGGTGGCGCCGGGGCGGGGAGCCTGGTGCTGCCCACCGGCGAGCGCTTCACGCTGGCCGAGCACGTCATCACCATCGGCCGCCGGCCCGAGTCGAACATCGTGCTCGCGGACCCCAACGTGAGCCGCGCCCACGCCGAGATCCGCCCCCAGGGCGACGGCTTCGTGCTGGTCGACCTCGGCTCCACCAACGGGTCCAAGGTCAACGGCGTGCGCGTCGACCAGCGCTTGCTGAACGACGGCGACGAGCTCACGTTCGGCCACACGCGCATGCGGTTCGAGGCGAGCTGAGGCCTCCGGTCGGGCGAACGCTCCGGCTGCCGATAATCTCCGGCACGGTGCCCGAGCAGCTCCTCAACCTCCTCAAGATCTTCCTCCTCGTGCTGCTGTACCTGTTCTTCCTGCGTGTGCTGCGTGCGGTCTGGTCCGAGGTGAACGCCCCGCGCCTCGTCGAGGCGCCGGCGGGCGCGCCCGCGGGCAAGCAGAACCGCCGGGGACGCCGGCCGCCGCGGCCGGGTCGGTCCAACCATCCCCAGCTCAAGGTGCTCGAGCCGGCGGGCCTGCGGGGCCGCGCTTACGCCCTCGACGAGGAGATCACGCTGGGCCGGGCCGCGGGCTGTCAGGTGCCGCTGGAGGACGCCTACGCCAGCCAGGTCCACGCGCGGGTGTTCCAGCGCGACGGCCACTGGTACGTGGAGGACCTGGGCTCCACCAACGGGACCTACCTCAACCGCCGGCGGGTGGCCGGGCCCATGGTCATCAAGCGGCGTGACCGGTTGCAGATCGGCAACACCGTCCTGGAGCTGCAATGACCGCCCGGGCCGGATCCACGCGGCTGCGGTGGGGAGGGGCCACCGACGTCGGGCGCGTCCGCTCCGACAACCAGGACCAGTTCGTCGCCCGCGACGACGTCGGCCTCTGGGCGGTCGCCGACGGCATGGGCGGCCACCGGGGCGGCGAGGTCGCCTCGGAGATCGCCTGCGACATGGTGGCCCGCAGCTTCGACCGCCACACGATCGACGGCCTGGTCGAGGCCATCGAGCAGGCCAACAGCGCCGTCTACCGCGCCGGCGCCAGCGATCCCGACCTCACCGGCATGGGCACCACCATCGTGGCCCTGGCCGTGGTCGAGCACGACGACGACGAGCTGCTGGCCATCGCCAACGTGGGCGACTCCCGCGGCTACCGCTGGTCCGAAGGCGAGTTGGACCAGCTCACGACCGATCACAGCCTGGTCGCCGACCTGGTGCGCGAGGGCAGCCTGTCGCCCGACGAGGCGGCCGTGCACCCGCAGCGGAACATCCTCACCCGGGTGCTGGGCGTGTACGACGACGTGCCGGTCGACGCCTTCGCCGTCGAGCCCCGCCACGGCGACCGCTACCTGCTGTGCTCCGACGGCCTGTTCAACGAGGTGGCCGAGGACGACATCGCGGCCGTGCTGCGCCGCGTGCCCGACCCGGCCGACGCGGCCGACGAGCTGGTCCGTCTGGCCCGCGAGGGCGGGGGTCGCGACAACATCACCGTGGTGGTGGTGGACGTCATCGACGACGGCGGCCGGGCCGAGACCGCCTCGGCCGCGCTGGGGACCCGCCGAGGCGAGCCCACCCGAGCCGTGCCCGGAGTCGGCACCCGCACCGTCGCCCCCGTGGACGCCGAGGACGACGGTCCGCCCACCCGCACCGCCCGCCACCGGCGTATCGCGGCGCCGCCGACCGGAGACGACGACGGCTACGGCGAGGACGACTACGACGAGCCCGGGCGCCACGGTGGCCAGCACGCCCGCGGCTCCCGGCGGCTCACCTGGCGGGTGGCGCTGTTCGTCGTGCTGATCGTGCTCCTGGTGGGCGGGGCGGTGGCCACCATCCAGTGGTA
>JBKPRV010000368.1:0-7161 GCA_046734715.1 Actinomycetota bacterium
CCCGAAGCCCGAGCCACCCGCCGCACCCTCCACCTCGTCGAGCCCGAACCCCGAGCCACCCGCCGCGCCCTCGTTCTCAGCGAGGTCGAAGCCGCCCGCCGCGGCCTCTACCTCCTCGGGTGCAGCGCTGCCGAACGCGGCCGCCGCCTCGGCCTCGGCCTCGTCGGGGGCGTCGACCGGCCTGCGGGCATCGGGGGTGTCGGGGGTGTGATCCCGCGTGGCGCCGTCTCCCTCCTCGTCCTCGCCCGCGATCGCCTCGTCGTCCACCACGCCGCCGACGCCCAGCACTCGCGGCAGCGGCCGGGCGTGGACCAGGGCCAGCCGGCTCGTGCAGCGAGTGAGCGCCACATAAAGGGCCCGGAGCCCGTGCTCGGACTCGTCCACGATGGTCTCCGGCTCGACCACCACCACGACGTCGAACTCCAGGCCCTTGGCGTCGTCCGGCGTGAGCACCACCACCGGGGCGGCCGCCGGGCGCAGCTCCGGGGTCCAGGCGATGCCGTCCGCGTCCAGCGCAGCCACCAACGCGGCCCGGACCGAGGGAGGCGTGATCACGCCCACGATGCCGCTGCCCAGCAGCTCCCGCACCGCGGCCACGACCGTGTCCGCCAGGCGGGCCTCGTCGTCCGCGGTGACCACGGCCACCTCGTAGCCCGAGCAGCGGACGGGCCGGGGGCTGCCCAGCTCAGGTGCCGCATCGGGCAGCAGGCGCATGGCCACGTCGTGGACCTCGGCCGGCAGGCGGTAGCCGTACTCCAGCTCGACCGGGGTGGCCGTGACCCGCTCCTGGCGCAGGCAGGCCACCACCGCGTCCCACGACTGGTGGGCCCAGGGGCTGGTGGCCTGGGCCAGGTCGCCGAGCACCGTCATCGAGCCGGTGCGGGACCGGCGCCGGATCGACTCCAGCTGCAGCGGGGACAGGTCCTGGGCCTCGTCCACCACGATGTGCTCGTACGTGGTGCTCACCCCGTTGAGCAGGGCGTCGGCCGCGTCCAGCAGCGGGACGTCGTCGACCGCCCACTGCCAGGTGCCCACCCGCGCCTCGCGGGGCAGGGCCAGCAGCTCCAGCTCGGACTCGCCCAGCGTGCCGGCGCCCGCGGCCAGCAGCTGGCGGCGCGAGCACAGCAGCTCCACGAGGAACCCCTGCGGCGTCAGGCTGGGCCACACGCGGTCGAGGTGGCTGTCGATGTCCTTGGCTGCCTCGCCCTGCACCACGATGTCCCGGGCCGCGGCGTCGCGGGCGCCGAGCCGGTTCAGCGCGGTGCGCGCCTCGGAGATCAGGAACGCCCGCAGCATGCGGTGCGCCTGGTTGTGGGGGCGTCCCGCCAGCTGGCGGGAGCGGGTGGCGATGCGGCGCCCGTCCAGCCAGATCCTGCGGCCTTCGATCGTGAGCTCGACATCCTGGGCGTCGATCCGCTGGCGGTTGCGCATGCCCCGCAGGATGAGGCGCAACATGCGGCGGTCGCCCTTCAGCCGCCGCAGCTCGGGCGGGTCGACCCGGCCGATCCGCACCCGCGGGCCGAGCGCCCGCAACGGCAGCTGCACCACCGCCTCCTCGCCCAGCGAGGGCAGCACCGACGAGATGTAGTGCACGAAGGCGGGGTTGGGCCCGACGATCAGCACGTCGTTGGGTTCGATCCGGTCCCGGCGGTTGAACAGCAGCCACGACACCCGATGCAGGCCCACCACCGTCTTGCCCGTCCCCGGGCCGCCCTGCACCACCAGGAGCTGGTTGAGGTCGCGGCTGATCACGTCGTACTGGGCCGCCTGGATGGTGGCCACGATGTCGCCCAGCTCGCCCGAGCGGGCGCTGCCCAGCGCGTCGAGCAGCGCGTCGGTGAGCACCGGGTCGGGCCGGCGGCCGCTGGCGATGGCCTCGGCCAGGTCGCGGAACACCAGGTCCTCGATCTCGCGGATCTGGTTGCCGCTGCAACGGAACAGCCGGCGGGCGTCGAGGCCCTCGGGGTCGTCCGGCGTCGCCGTGTAGAAGGGCGCGGCGATCGGGGCCTGCCAGTTGACCACCACCAGGTCGTTGTCGTCGTCCCAGATGGCGCCCTTGCCGATGTACCACCGGTCGTCGGCGGCGTCGATGCGCCCGAAGGCGATGGCCTCGTCGGGGTCGGCGAGGCCGAGCTTGCTCACCCGCTTGCGCAGCTCGATGGCGGCCTTGGGGTTGGCGGCCAGGCGCGGAGCACGGGCGAGTCCGGCCTGCTGCCGGTCACGCAACGCCAACGCCCTGTCGAAATAGGCCTGCTCACTGGGCAGGTCCGGATGCATCCCCTGTCGCCCACTTCCCCTGCACGTGTGACAGCGCGCAGATTACCGCGTGGCCGCGCCCCCACGCGCGGTGCTCGCGGTTACGCCCGGTGCGACGGGGTAGCCCTTGACCAGCCTCAAGGAGGAGAGATCCATGCGCTTGCTCCACCGCGACCCCGAAATCGAGCGCGAGGAGCGCATCGAACGGGACCCCGACCGCGATACGACGACGGTCGACGACGGCGGTCACCGTGACCGCATGATGCACGGGCGACGCCGCTGGCGGCGAGACCCCGATGCTGACGTCACCGACGACCGGGACGACCGCACCGCCGTGGTCGAAAGGCCCCGCCGCGTGCGCCGCGAGCGTGTCCACCGGCCGTTCCACATCGGGAACTTCCTCGCCATCGTCGGTGGCGCCATCCTGGCCGTGATCGGCCTCGTGGCGCTGCTCCGTGGCGACCTGAACAACTCGTGGGACGAACCGGTCACGCACGTGCTCCGCATCGACCACACCCCGTTGCTGGCCGCGTTAGAGGTGGGCGCGGGCGCCATCCTGGTGCTGTTCGGCGTGACCGGACAGCGCTTCCTGGCGCTGCTCGCCTCGGTCGCCCTGGCGGTGGCCGCCGCCGCGGCCGCCATCGAGCCGGGGCGCCTCGCTACCCAGTACGCCCTGGAGACGTGGTGGGCGTGGACCGTGGCCGGCGCTTCGGCGTTCATCGGCCTGGTTTGCCTGCTGCCCTCGCGGCGCCGCAAGGTGACTGTCGAGGAGGACGAGCCCGTCATGGTCGAGCGGTAGACGTCGACCCCTTCACACTGCGATGCCCGCCCTTCGGGGCGGGCGTCGTCGCGTCCGGCCGCCGCTCAGCAGCACCAGCGCCGATCCTGCCAGCGCGGCCAGCAGCGAAGCGGCCAGGATCGCCAGCTTGGCCTCGTCGACGAGCGCCGGGTCCTCGAAGGCCAGGCCGGCCACCAGGATCGAGACCGTGAACCCGATCCCGGCCAGGGCGCTGACCGAGGCGAGGGCGCCCCACGTCGTGCCCGAGGGCAGCCGGGCCAGGCGCAGGCGGACGGCCAGCCAGGCGAACGCGGTGATGCCCAGCGGCTTGCCCACCACCAGGCCGATCACCACCCCCGCGGCGATGGGTGACGTCGCCGCATCGCGGAGGGTCTCGCCGCTGACCACCACTCCGGCGTTGGCCAGGGCGAACAGAGGGACGACCACGAACCCGGTCCAAGGGTGGAGCGAATGCTCGAGCCACTCCACCTCGGACACCGCCTCCCGAGCCATGGTGGCGGTCTGGCGGGCCGCAGCCAGCGAGGACACGTCGGCCAGCGCGTCGGCGTCGATCAGCTCGGGCTGGCGGGCGGGCCGGGTAGGGGTCATGAGGCCGAGCACGACCCCGGCGAGGGTGGCGTTCAACCCCGACTCGTGCAGCGCCAGCCACAGGGCCACGCCCGCCATGACGTAGGGCACGCGGGCCCGCACCCCGGCGGCGCGCAGCCCGGCGATGACGATGACGATCCCGGCCGCGGCGGCGAGCGAGGCCGGGTCGAGGTCGTTCGTGTAGGCGAGCGCGATGACCAGGACCGCGCCGATGTCGTCCACGATGGCGAGAGCGAGCAGGAACAGCCGGAGGGACGGTGCCACCCGCCGGCCGAGCAGGCTGACCACCCCGACGGCCATGGCGATGTCGGTCGCCATGGGAATCCCCCACCCTTTGGCGCCATCGCCGCCCGCGTTGAAGGCCAGATAGATCAGCGCAGGGACGACCATGCCGCCGATCGCCGCGACCACCGGCAAGGCCGCCTGGCGGGGGTCGGACAGCTCGCCCTCGATCAGCTCGCGCTTGATCTCCAGGCCGACCACGAGGAAGAACAGCGCCATGAGCCCGTCGTCGACCCAGCTCCGCAGGTCGAGGTCGAGGCTGTGCGAGCCGAGGCCGATCACCAGACGGGTGTCCCACAGCGCGGTGTAGCTCGCGTCCCACGGCGAGTTGGCCCAGATCAGCGCGGCGAGTGTGGCCGCCACCAGGACGACCCCGCCGGCGGCTTCGGTGTGGAGGAAGTCGACGAGGGGCCGGATGAAGGTCGGCCCCGGTCGCGCCACAGCGGCGGGCCTCAGGCCCGGGCGTAGCGCACCGGAGCCCGGCCACGACCACTGTGGTCGGGCACCGGGCCGAGCCGGGTGACCTGGCCGGCTTCGACCAGTTCGTCGACCGCCTTGCGGATGGTGGCCGGGCTGCCGCCGACGCCGCTCATGACGTCGGAGAGGACGAACGGGCCGTCGAGGCCGAGCACATGGGCCTTGATCTCGTCCACCGGGACCGCCCGGGCCCGCGGCCGGCCGGTCCCCGCCGCGTTGGCGCGGGAGGCGCGGGCCCGGCGGGGCGGCCCCGCGGGCAGGTCGAAGCCCGCCTCCCGCAGCGCGTCGTCGGGCACGCCCAGCTCCCGGAAGGCCGTGACCGGCACCGCCTCGGCGTCGGCCCAGGCCCGGGCGTGCTCGACGAAGGCCGACCGCACCGCCTTCTCGTCCACCTGGGCCGCCCGCTCCAGCTCGGCCAGCGCCTTGAGCTTGTCGATGGGGTCGTCGGCCACCAGCACGGCCTGCGTCAACCGCTGGATGGCGGCCTCGTCCCGCAGCTTGCGCGGATCCTCCAGGAACACGAGATACCCACGCACCGCACCTTCGGCATCACCGCTAACGTCCGTCGCCGGCATCGCCGCGACGCTAGCGCCGCGGCCGAGCCCCGAGACGCGTGATGGTGGACACGCCTCGGGCGTGGGCGCACTATCGCCTGAAGGCGGGCGGACCCGGGCGGAGCCGGACCTGCGAAATGCCTGGCCCTCATGGTCGTGGGCGCCGCCGTAACGGGCTGACCGAGATGTTCAGGGCACGACGCCGGAAGGTTGGCTCCCCGGGGCCGGGGCCACGGTGGCGATGACGGTGGTGGGCTCGACGTCTTCGTCCCACTTCTCGGCCTGATCCGGCGGATCTACTTCCAGGCGTGGAAGACGGCTCGGTGGCGGTTCAGGGCGTCGAGCAGGGGCCGGCGATGAGGACCGCCGCGGAGGTGCTTGGCCCAGCCGCCCAGGCGGGCGGGCAGTGAGCGCTTCCAGACGAGGTCCACCCGGGAGAAGCCGGCCAGCCGCAGACCGGCCGCCACGGCTGGTGGGTTCAGGCCCCACCAGTTGGTCGGGTCGGTGTTGAGCTCGGTCGACGGGTAGAACGCGGCGGCCGGCCGGCGTAGGAGCATCAGGTCGACCTCGGTCTCGATGATGGCCCGGCCGGCGGTGACCGATCCGACGTGCTCCAGGGCGCCCATCGGATCCTTCACGTGGTAGAGCACCCCGAGGAACAGGACGACGTCGAACGTCCCGACCGTCTCGGGACTGAGGTCGAACACGTCGATCGTCTGGTCCTCCACCGCGGATCCGAGGGCCGCGCGGGCCAGCTCGAACGCGGCCTTGGTGCCCCAACCGGCGCCGGTCCACGAGTACGAGTCGGTCGCCAGCACCCGCTGGGCGCCCCGCCGCTCCGCCTCGAAGGACCACGCGCCGTCCCACGCCCCGATGTCGAGCACGGTCTTCCCGGACAGATCGGCAGGCAGGCCGAGCCGGGGCAAGGACTCGGACGGATCGTTGACCCCGGGAGTGCGGACACCGGGCGCGAGGTCGATCTGGTGATACCACGGGAGCGCCGCCACCCGTGCCCGCAGATCCGGTCCAGTAGGCATCCGGCGGACACTACCGGCCGGTAGAGACCCGCCCCGGGGGGCCGGACCCTCACCATGGCGCGGATCGTCGGCCGTCGGTGGTAGCGCCGGCCCCCGCCGGGCACCCCCTAACTCGGGGTCCAGGTGTTGCAAGCGGCGTCGAGGGCGCCGGGGAGCATCTCGGCGGCGGCCCAGACCTTGGCCACCGCCTCCCACGGAGCGAAGTCGTCGTGCGCGGGGGCGCCGCCGGCGCCGGGCTTGAGCACCTGCATCTTGGTGCCGCCGCCCATGACGTCCTCGTACTGGTCCATCGTGATCCCGTAGCACTTGTCGTCGCCCCCCTTGCACACGGGGTGCTCGAGGCCTATGGCGTGGCCCACCTCGTGGGCGGTGGTCGAGCTCTCGACCTCCTTGGTGACCGGCGCGGTCCCCTTGGGGTTCGACTTCGTGACCGTGTGCTTCTTCACCCCAAGGGTGCCCTCTTTGAGGTTGATCGGGACGGAAGGATCCTCGCTGTGCGTCGCCCCGCCCCGGCCCTCGGCGTCACGGGAGTGGAGGACCACGACGCGATGGGCAGCGTTCGCATCGTCGACCACCTCGAGCCGCATGGCCGTCTTGAAGGTGGTGTGGCGGCCCTTTGGGGCACGCGGCGGTGATCGAGGCCCTTGCCCGACAGCACCGACTGGACCTCACCGGCCATCTGGGCCTTGTACTGCGCGAGCAGGGCGGGCGACCGGTTCCGCCACGAGGCGGGATCGTTGTGGGCGGGGTCGCCGGGGTCGAAGCTGCGGTCGGGCTGCACCGAGAGGGCGACCCGCAGGACGATGGTGATCGTGCCGCCGGCCGGGTCGACGATGGCGTCGTAGCGCCCACCGAAGCGGTCCTTCGGGTAGGCCCGCGCGTTCATCGGCCCACCGAGGAGCGGATGATGGCGTACAGCTCGTTGGGGAACGCGGCGAGCGCGCTGCTCTGGGCCACGGCGAAGTCGAGCCATGATGTGCCCGCCGCCTTCGCCTGGACCGCGCGCATGGCGATGACCAGGCGGGGACCGCCCACGAAGGCGGCGGCGTCGAAGTCCGTGCGGGCGGCCGGCGGATCGAGGTTGGCGATGGCGGGCAGCAGCGCGTGCATCGGCAGGCCCTGGATGCCGGCGAGCGGCGCCTCGTTCTCCTTGGTGCGCTGCACCGTG
>JBKPRV010000369.1:0-6591 GCA_046734715.1 Actinomycetota bacterium
TACCTGCTGGACCTGATGGAGGACGTGCAGGCCGACGTCGCCGCGCTCGACCTCTCCCGGCCCGACCTGCCCTCGATCGGCGTGTCCGGTGACATCCGGGTCCGGCCCGAGCAGCGCGCGGCGTTCCTCGACGAGCTGCAGCACCTGCTGCGAGACCTGTTCACCCGCTATGGCGGCGCCGAGGGCGACGCGTTCCGCCTGGCCCTCGCCTGCTACCCGAGCCCGCCCCACCAGACCGAAGCCACCCCGGACTTCACAACCGACACCGAAGGAGATCCCGATGACCGAGCAGAGTGAGCTGCGCCTGAGCGCGGTGATGCCGGCGCCACCCGAGGCGGTGCACGCCGCGCTGACCGACGCCGCCGCGCTGCGCGTGTGGCTGGCCGAGCACGCCGAGGTGGCGCTGCCCGACCGGTACGAGTTCTGGGGCCGCTACACGCCGGACGGCGCCGAGCCGCACCAGCGCGTGCTGCACGCCAGCGAGCGCAACCTGCAGCTCGCGTGGACCCTCGGCGGCGTCGAGACCACCGTCGAGCTCACCCTGACCGAGAACGAGCCCGAGCCCGAGGATGGGGGCGGCACGCTGCTCACGCTGACGCAGAGCGACCTGCCGAGCTTCGCCGAGGTCCTGTCCGACAAGGCGGGGCCGCGCGGTGAGCTGCAGACGTTCTGGTCGGTCGCGATCGAGAACCTGTCCGACTACCTTCTGGGCCGCGAGCTGACGCCGAAGTGCGACTACACCTCCCCGCAGCTGCAGGTCTCGGTCGTCATCGACGCCGCCGCGGAGGCGGTGTTCGACTCACTCACCCAGCCCGAGCACTTCCGCAAGTGGTTCGGCGCGAAGGTCGACATAGAGCCCTATGTGGGCGGCCGGTTCGCCATGGGCGGCTTCGAGCTCGACCCCGGAGGGATCAAGTTCGTCGAGTTCGAGCCGGGCCACAAGGCGACCCTGCGGTTCGCCGACGGCGAGACCACCACCTGGGAGCTGGACGGCTCGGACGGCCGGACCCGGCTCACGCTCGTGCAGAGCGGGTTCGACGTGGACAACCCGCCGTACCCGGGCTGGGCCGGCTGGCTCGCCGGCCTCGCCGAGCTGCGGCGCTACCACGAGGTGCCGCACTGGCGCACGATCTGGCGCCACATCGAAGCCCCAGGCATCCCGGCCGAGATGCTCAGCCTCGACGCCTGACCGGACCCCTGAGAACGAGCTCGCCTCAGCGAGGCGCCCCCCGATGGTGCCCGCCCCAAGGAGGACAAGAACGATGTCACTGCCCACCACGTCCCTGGACCTGCCGGCAACCAGCCCCGACACGACCATCGCCCGGCGCTTTCGGAGCCTGTTGCCGACCGGGATGCTCGCCGGCGCGGCTGCAGCAGTCGCTACCGTCGTCGTCGCCGCATTGGCCCAAGCTGCCGATGTCAGCTTCGAGGTCGACGGCGAGGCCATCCCCCTCGCAACGTTCGCGTTCTGGACCATCCTGGCCACCTTCGCCGGTATGGTCCTCGCCGCGGTCGTCCGCCTCCGCCGGCGGTTCCTCGCCGCCGCGCTCACCCTGACGGCCCTGTCGGTCGTTCCGTCGATCGTCGCCCCCGACGACACCGCCACCGCCATCGTGCTCGTCGGCACGCACCTCCTCGCCGCGGCGATCATCATCCCCGCGATCAGCATCCGCCTTCCCAGCGAGAAGTGACCCGGCGAACACACCCACCCGTGTGACAGAGAGGCACCCGTCGCTGGTTACCGGACGGTCGTAACGCGTTATTTCATGGGTAACGTCCTGACCGGGCCTGCCCGTGCCGTCGGGCCGCTACGGATCTGAGGGGGTATCGCGATGCGTCGTCGCCGTTGGCTGGTAGCCGTAGTCCTCTCGTTGGTCGTGCTGATCGCTTCCGGCTGCTCCCCGCTGGTCGATCCGCCCGGCGAAGCCCCGCTCCGCTACCGGGACGACATGTTTGCCGTGACCAGCACCAACGGGATCGTCTTCGGTCACGCCGTCAACCAGGACGGCGACACCATCACGCTGGCCCTGGACATGTACCGGCCCAGCGGCGACACCGTGGCCGCCCGGCCGGCGATCGTCTGGGTGCACGGTGGCAGCTTCGCCGCCGGCAGCCGCACCTCGCCGGAGCTCGTCGACGAGGCGAACTACTTCGCCCGCAAGGGATACGTCAACGTCTCGATCGACTACCGCCTCGACTCGGTCGGCTGCACGAGCGGCGGCTCCAACGTCATCCGCTGCATCACCGCCATCCAGCAGGCCCAGCAGGACGCCCAGACGGCGGTCCGCTTCCTGCGGGAGCAGGCGGCGACCTACGGGATCGACACCGACCGCATCGCCATCGGCGGGACGTCGGCCGGGGCGATCACCGCCCTCAACGTCGGCTACTCCCCCGAGAACCCGGGCCCGGGCGACCACCAGGGCTTCTCCTCGGCTGTCCGGGCCGCCCAGTCGCTGTCGGGTGCCCAGATCGCCAGCAGCCCCGCCAACGCCGGGGACGCGGCGGCGCTGTTGTTCCACGGAACCAACGACAGCTTGGTGCCGTACTCGTGGGCGACCAGCACCGTCGACGGGGCGACCCAGGCGGGGCTCGTGGCGATCCTCGTCACCTACGACGGCGCCGGTCACGTGCCCTACTCGGCGAACCGGACCGACATCCTCACCAAGACCCGCAACTTCTTCTGGTGGGAGCTCGACGCCGGCCATGCCGCCCGCTAGCCCCTAAACCGGCCTCGGGGCGGGAGCTCTGACCCACCCAGGCTTGGTCCAGTGCCCGGAAGGTGATGCCGGCGAGGATGGCGGGGGTCGTGCGCCCCACGGCCGCCTCACGTCGGTCCAGCCCAACTTGGCCCGAAAACAGAGGTGACCAGGGCCGAAGCCCTGGTCACGGGGGTGGGCCGTGAGGGACTCGAACCCCCGACCCCCTGCGCGTCATGCAGGTGCTCTAGCCAACTGAGCTAACGGCCCGTGGGCCGAGCAAGGTACCACAGCCACCGCAAGGCCCTCATACCGATAGCCTGGTCGGATGGCTCGTGACCGAGGCACTCCCCTGCCGGAGATCACCCCGGACCCGCTCTTGCCCGAGCTTGCGCCGTTCCTGGCGCGGGCACGGGCCGACCTGCAGCGGGCCACGGACGGGCTCGATCACGATGCTGCCGTAGAGCACCTGGAGGCGACCGTGGCGCACGCGGCCGCACAGGCCTCGCGGCTGGGGTTCATCTTCCCGCCGCCCGACCCCGACCCCGGGCTGGAGATGGCCGACGCCATCGCCCTCGGCGACGGGTCGGTCGTGCTGGTGCACCGGCTCGACGGGACGATCGACGAGCGCGACTAACGACGCCCAGCGGCGGCGGCCACGCAGCGGCTAGAGGTTGCCGCGGGCGGCCTGGGCCCGCTCGATGGCCTCGAACAGGGCCTTGAAGTTGCCGGCGCCGAAGCCCTTGGCCCCCGCGCGCTGGATGATCTCGAAGAACACGGTGGGCCGGTCGCACAGGTTCTCGGTGAAGATCTGCAGCAGGTGGCCGTCCTCGTCCCGGTCGACCATCACGCCCAGCTCGGCCAGGTCCTCCCACGGCAGGTCGACCCCGGCGAGGCGCTTGCGGGCGTCCTCGTAGTACTCGGGCGGCACGGTCAGGAACCGGACGCCCCGCTCCCGCATGGCCCGCACCGCGGTCACGATGTCGGGCGTGTGCAGCGCCATGTGCTGCACCCCGGGCGAGCGGTAGTAGTCGAGGTACTCCTCGATCTGGCTCTTGCGGCGCCCCTCTGCCGGCTCGTTGATGGGCAGGACGACCTTGTCGTGGTTCCACACCACCGTCGACATGAGCGCCGAGTATTCGGTGGAGATCTGGTCGTCGTCGAAGTGGACCAGCGGGTCGAAGCCCAGGACGTCCTCGTAGTACTCCACCCACTGCTCGAGGTGGCCCCGCTCGACGTTGGCCACGACGTGGTCGAAGCGGGTCAGGCCCACGGGAGGGCCGCCGGGCGCGGCCAGCTGCGGGGGACCGAAGCCGGGGGCGAACTCGCCGATGTAGGCCGAGCGGTCGAGGAAGGTGTGCACGGTCTCGCCGTAGGTGCGGATGGCCGCGTGGTGGATGGCGCCGTGCTCGTCCGTGTCGATCGAGGGCGGTCGCTCGGGCAGCGCGCCCCGGGCCAGGGCAGCGGCGTAGGCGGCCTCGGCGTCGTCCACCAGGAAGCAGATGTCGCGCACGCCGTCGCCGTGGGTGCGGACGTGCTCGGCGATCGGCGAGTCGGGCGCGAGCGCCCCGGTGATCAGGAAGCGGATCCGGCCCTGCTGCAGTACGTGGGACACCCGGTCGCGCCGGCCCGTCTCAGGACCGGCGTAGGCCACGACCTCGAAGCCGAACGCGGAAGCCAGGAACCCTGCGAACGCTCGCGCGTTGCCCACCCACCATTCGACGTGGTCGATGCCGCCCAGCGCCGGCGGGGTGGTCGCTTCCGAGCGGTCCTGGTGCGGGGCCGTCGCCGGGCTCGCCATGGTCGTCGCCTCCCTGATCGAACTGCGGATCCCAGGTAAGGCCGACGCGCGCGGAACGTCAATACAAGTGACAGATACTGCGCAATCCGGTCAGCATGCGAGGAATTGTGGTAGACAACTTGCTCATGTTGCCCACCGGAATCGACGCGCTCGACGCCCGGCTGATCCGGGCGATGTGCGACACGCCCCGCGCCGGAGTGATGGAACTGGCCAGGCAGCTCGGGGTGGCGAGGGGGACCGTACAGGCCCGGCTCGACAAGCTCCAACAGCGGGGCATCATCTCGGGCTTCGACCCCGATCTGGACCTGCGGGCCATGGGGTACCAGGTATTGGCCTTCGTGAGCCTGGAGATCACCCAGGGCCGCCTGGATGACGTGTGCGCGCACCTGCGGGACATCCCCGAAGTGCTGGAGGTCCACACCGTGACCGGGCCCGGTGACCTGCACTGCCGGGTAGTGGCCCACACCAACGACCACCTCCAGCGGGTCATCAACCGCATCCTGGAGGCGCAGGGGATCGGCCGCACGGCTACGCAGATCGCGCTCACCGAGCAGCTCCACCACCGCGTGTTGCCCCTCGTCGAGCTGGCCATCGACGTCCAGCCGATCGAGCGCACCGCGGCCGGCTGAGGCTGCGCACTGTCTTGAGGCCTCGCTGTCGAGCTGCGGCCCGCCACCAAATCGCGGACGCCTGGGCTGTGGGCCACGCCTGATCCGCTCGGCCGGGGATCTAGCTGTCGGGGGCGAAGCCCTGGCGCAGGGTGTTCTCCGTGACCACCCTCGGGTCGAGGAACTGCAGCAGGTAGTCGGGCCCGCCCGCCTTGGAGCCGATCCCCGACAGGCCGTAGCCGCCGAACGGCTGGCGGCCCACGACCGCCCCGGTGATGTGGCGGTTGACGTACACGTTTCCCGCCCGCAGCTCGGCCGCGGCCCGGGCGATGGCGGACGGTGAACGTGAGTAGATCCCCGCGGTGAGCGCGTACTCCGACCGGTTGGCCAGGGCGAGGGCCTCGTCCATGTCTGCCGCGCGCAGCACGGTGAGCACCGGGCCGAAGATCTCGTCGCGGGCGATGGGGACGTCGGGGTCGTCCACCGCCACCACCGTGGGCGGCACGAAGTAGCCCTCGTCCGGCACCTCGCCGTGCCCCAGCAGCACCTTGCCCTGATCGGCGGCGCCGTCCAGCGTGCGGAGGATGCGCTTGTGGGCGTCCTCGTCGATCACCGGGCCGACCTGGACCTCGGGCCGCCGGGGGTGCCCCACGACCAGCTCGCGGGCGGCGCCCACCACCCGGTCCACGATCTCGTCGTAGACCCCACCGACCACGATCAGCCGGCTGGCAGCCGAGCACTTCTGGCCGGCGTACCCGAAGGCGGAGGTGACCACACCCGGGACTGCCTGGTCGGGATCGGCATCGGCGTCCACGATCACGGCGTTCTTGCCGCCCATCTCGGCGATGACCCGCTTGACGTGGCGCTGGCCCCGGGGCGTGTGGGCCGCCTCGGCCACGATGGAGAGGCCGACCGCCCGGGAGCCGGTGAAGGCGACCACCGCCACGTCGGGGTGCTCGACCAGCCGCACCCCGACCACCTCGCCCACGCCCGGCAGGAACTGGACGACGCCGGGCGGCGCCCCCGCGGCCAGCAGCGCCTCGATCAACTGCCAGGCGACCAGCGGGGTCTGCTCGGCCGGCTTGAGGATGACCGGGTTGCCGGCCACCAGCGCGGCGACGGTCATACCGGTGGGGATGGCGAGCGGGAAGTTCCAGGGGGCGATCACCGCGGTGACGCCCTTGCCCTGGTAATAGAGCCGGTTGGCCTCGCCCGGCGGCGACTCGACCAGCTCGGCCGACGCGGCGTCCAGGCGCAGGACCTCGCGCCCGTAGTACTCGCAGAAGTCGATCGCCTCGCATACGTCGGCGTCACACTGGTCCCAGGGCTTGCCGGCCTCCATCACCTCCAGGGCGGCGAGGGCCGACCGCCGCTCCCGCATCCAGGCCGCGGCCCGGAACAGCACCGCGGCCCGCTCGGTCGCCGGGCGGTGGCGCCATGCTACCGCCGCCTCCAGCGCCGCGGCCACGGCCCGATCGGCATCGGC
>JBKPRV010000370.1:0-3453 GCA_046734715.1 Actinomycetota bacterium
CTGGGACTGGGAGTCAGGAACCTTGCTGTGGCAGGTGCCGCGAGAGCGGGGGCGATCCGCCAGCACGGATGGGACGAGACAGGGCACATCACTCGGCCTGTCTCTGAGCAGGGGTGCCCGCGATGCAGTAGCCGTGCAGGAGCGGCACCGCCAAACGGAAGTCGTCGTCATGGCCGATGGAGCCGACTGGTTCGTCGAATCGTACCGACCTCTACGCAGGGCGGTCCATGAGCCCAACACCAACGCCGGCGCGAAGGCGGCCGCCGGTGTCGAGTTGGCGCGGCTCGTCGTCGGGCGATCGGCTCGGGGTCGGGTGTGCTCAGGGTGCCGGCGGTGGGAACTCGCTCCAGTGACCCGGGAACCCGGGATTGATCATGGCGGGGTTGGAGTCACCGGTGAGCTGCCCGACCGCGGCGAGCATGTCGGCGCCGACGTCCCAGCCGACGGCGTTGGTTTCCTCGTAGTGATCCTCGGGCTCGCCGAGCACCTGGCCGTAGCGGCAGCTGCCGGCGACGACCTCGGCCGCGCCGTCCCCCGCGGCGCTGGCGATCGCGGCCAGGGCGGAAGGATCTTCCGTCACGAACTTGCACTGGTTGCCGGACACGGCATCGGCGAACTCGATCACGCCGGCGTCGTGGAGGGTCTGGCAGGTGCCGGGGCCGGCGAAGAGGTCGCCGACGCAGGCGATGCGCCAGTCCGAGATCGGCAGGATGTAGCCGAGCTCGTCGCTGCCCAGCCCCACGGTCCACTTGAACCGGTCGGTCATGCGGCCCCGGACGTAGCCCGGGGTGTCGTAGTCGGTGCCCACGGCGTGCAGCGCCGGGTCGCCGGCGAACCAGTCACCCGGCCGGTCCAGCCAGCCTGCCGGCAGCCCGATCACCAGCTCGCCCGCCACCTCGCCGGGCATGAACATCATGCCCACCGGGCCGATGCGCACGTAGGCGACCTCCGACTGGACGTGGTCCCCGGCGCGGATCGTCCCGACGACCGGATCGTCGGTCGTGGCCAGGTCATCGGGTTCACAGGTGCTGTCGTTCTTCGGCCCCGACTCCGGACAGGTGAAGAGCATCGGCACCTCGTGGCCCAGCTGGGTTCGTCCCGTCGTCTCGTCGACGACGAGGAGCAGCCGGAACCCGATGTTCGACATGCGCGTGTAGAAGGTCTGTCGCTCCACCGATACGGGCGTCGACGTGAGCTCCTCGCCGTCGGCCAGGAACCCCAGGGCGGCGATGGCCGCCTGGGTCCCGATGACCCACATCCGGCGGAAGTTCTTGTCGGTGTAGGTGAACGGCTCACCACCGGGCGGTTGCGCGCCCGCGGGCGGTTGGTACTGGTTGCCCAGGGGGTGCGCCTCGTCGACCTCCCACACCGACGCGCCGAGCGGTGTCGTCAGCGCTCCCAAGGCCCCCACCATGTAGAGCGCCACACCACCCGCCTGCTGCTCGATGGTCCGCGACAGCACGCCGGCGTAGTCGGCGGTGAAGTAGCGGCCCTCGGCATAGCACTGCGACGCCTGGTCGCCGGTCCAGCCGAGGGCGGCGCACGCCGCCGAGATGTCGACCGGCGGTTCCCAGCCGAGGGTGACCTCGGGATGGTTGTTCCACTGCACCATCGTCGCGATGACGTCCCCGTCCATGGCTCGGGCCTGGAGCACGTTCATCGACGGGTCGATGACCTGCGGGTCGCGGCCGTCGTTCATGCCGAACCAGTGCTCGCCGGCACCGACCCGGAGCCGCGCCGGCCGCATGGCGAGCACGGCCTCGGCCGCCGCGTCGGCGACCCGGCCGGCCATCTGCTCGTACCAGTCGTGGTTGACGTCGAACGCGGTGTCGGGCCCGTGGTGGTTGTGCGTGGCCGGCACCAGCACCGTCGTGCGGTCGGCGAGGTGGCGGGGCAAGCGCTCGGCCACGGCGCGGCGGATCGCCTCGGCATCGTTGCGGAACACCATGTAGAGGTCGACCGCGACGACGACGACGATCTCGCCCCGGCCCCGCAGATCGCTCACCGCGATGGCCCGGGCCCGAAGGTCGTCGCGCACCCAATGGGCCTCGGGGCTGCCGTTGCCCACGGCGACCCGACCGGCATCGAAGGCGGGGACGAACACGCCCAACGCCGTGGCGTCGTCTGGCGGCGGTAGCTCAGCCTGCTCGACGTAGTCTGTCGAACCGTCGACGAGCGGGAGCACCGACCGGCTCGCGGCACCGACCATCGCCGTCGGTCGCCCTCGGACGGCCGGACCATGCCAATCACCCGACGACCGGGCTCCAGCCGGCAGCGCAACGACCACCAGCGATACCGCTGCAATCCACCCACCGAGCCAGCGCCGCATCGAAACACCCCTCTCGACGTCGCTCGACGCCACCACGAATGCCCGATGCCGTCAAGTCCGTCCAAGTCCACGCCGTGATGGCGCAGAGATCACCGCGATGATCGGGTGGGCCGCTGTCGATGTCGCCGGATGCAGGTGGAGGGCAACCCTGTGACCGGCAACCACACCGCGCACCGGAACGCCGCCCAGCCGCTCACCAGCTGTGAGGGCGGTCATGCGGTCGCCAGCGGGACCGGCTCGAGCGTGTCCGGGGCGGAGCGGCGGGCGGCGCCGGGCGACATCCCGACCGTGCGCTTGAAGGCCCGGCTGAACGCCGCTTCGGAGTCGTAGCCCAGGCGGGCGGCCAGCTCCGCGACAGAAGCGTCGTCATGCTGCAGCCAGTCGAGCGCGATGTGCATGCGCCACCGGGTCACGTAGCGCATGACCGGCTCGCCGACCAGCTCGGTGAACCGGGCGGCGAACGCGGATCGCGACATGGCGGTCGCCCGTGCCAGCGTCGCCACCGACCACGGCCCGGCCGGGTCACGTGGACGAGCGACATCGCCCGGCCGATCCGGGGGTCCTGCAGCGCACCCAGCCAGCCGGTCTGTCCCGCCGGATCGCGGGCGATCCAGGCCCGAATGGCCTGGATGACGAGGATGTCCGACAGCCGGATGATCACCGCCTCGCCGCCCGGGCGCAAGGCGGCGGCCTCGGCGGCGATGAGTCGCAGCGTGCTCTGCATCCACTCGACGTCGGGCGGCGCCACCGGCGTGGCGGGCGCCTCGACGACAATGATCTTCGGCAACAGCGCCACCAGATTGCGGGCCGCGGGGTGCCCGAACCGGACGGTGCCGCACACGACGCTGGTCGCCGCCCCGCCGCCCCCGTGCCGGAGGACGGCGTAGCGGTCGCTGGCGTAGTGGTGCGGCAGCGTTTCGACGCGTGGTGCGTACACCTCAGGGTCGCTGCGCAGCCGGTGGCCTTCGCCGTGGGGCACGAGCGCGAAGTCGCCGGATCGCAGGTACCGGGGCTCGGCGCCGTCGATCTCGAGCCAGCCGCCGCCGGCGTTGACGACGTGGAACCACAGCGAGCCCGGGTCGGGTGGCAACGTGAGCCCCCACGGGGCGGTGAGCTCGGAGCGG
>JBKPRV010000371.1:0-7745 GCA_046734715.1 Actinomycetota bacterium
GCCCACGCCGCGGTGGCCCACCTGCTGGCCCGCGGTCGCACCGTGGTCGGGACCGTGGCCGGACCGGCCGACATGGCGCCCGGCGCCGATCGTCGCACCGGCTGGGCCCGGGCGCTGGTCGAGGCGGGCCGCGCCGCCCCCGCCATGCTGGTGGCCGAGGCCGACTTCACCCGCGAGGGCGGCGCCGCCGCCACCCGGGACCTGCTGGCCCGCCGCCCGGACCTGGACGGCCTGTTCGTCGCCTCCGACCTCATGGCCCTCGGCGCGCTCGACGCCTTGCGGGCGGCCGGCCGCCGGGTCCCCGACGACGTGGCGCTCGTCGGCTTCGACGACACCGAGCTGGCCCGCTCGGCCGACCCGCCGCTCACCACCGTCCGCCAGCCCATCGAGCGCCTCGGCCGCGAGATGACCCGCCTGCTGCTGGCCCAGATCGAGGCGGGCGCCCCGCCGAACGGCCTGGTGCTGCAGACCGAGCTGGTGGTCCGGGATTCGGCCTAGGCCTGGGCCTGGGCCTGGTCGGACCGGGCCGCGTCGGCGCGGCGCTCGGCCATGTGGTCGGCAATGCCGAGGGCGGTGAAGGGGAAGATGGGGGCCGGGAGCAGCACGAGGCCGCCGATGGTCCACACCAGCACCGCGGTGTAGGCCGACGCCACCACCACGGCCACGATCCTGGAGCGGACGGTGTGATCGTTGTCCATGCGCAGCGCCACGATCCCGCCCGCGCCCATGCCCGCCACCACGCCGGTGACCGGGTCGAGGAAGGCCGACACCATCAGGCCGACCAGCAGCGACAGGCCCATGGCCCGTACCACCGCGGCCGGGGCGCGCGGGTGCTCGGACAGGAAGGCCAGCGCTACGAACACGAACGGGAGCAGCGCCAAGCCGAAGGCCACGGCCGCGGGCGCCCCGGCGGGCTCATCGGCCTCGTCGGTGGCCAGCGCCACGAGCCCGGCCATCAGCGACCAGAACGCCGGCACCAGCACCAGGGTGGCGATGGTGATGGCCCGCCACTTCCGCCGCGGCGACAGCGGCGACATGCCCGGCGGCCGGAAGCTCCCCATCCGCTAGCCCTTCACCGCCCCGGCGGTGAGGCCGCGCACGAAGTAGCGCTGCAACGAGAAGAACACCAGCAGCGGCAGCAGCATGGTGATGAACGCGGCCGCGGTGAGTAGGTGCCACTCCTGGCCGCGCGAGCCCCCGAGGCCGGCCAGCGCGATGGTGAGGACCCGGAGGTCGCGCGTGCCGCCCAGGAACACGTACGCCACCAGGAAGTCGTTCCACACCCACAGGAACTGGAAGATGGCGAACGCCGCCAGCGCGGGCACCGACAGCGGCACCACCAGCCGCCAGAAGATGGTGAAGTGGTCGGCGCCGTCGATCTTGGCCGACTCGATGATCGAGGACGGCAGCGACCCGATGTAGTTGCGCAGCAGGTAGACGGCCAGCGGGAGGCCGAACGCGGTGTGGGCCAGCCACACCCCGAGCAGCGTGCCGTTCAGGTCGAGGTCGGGGAAGACCTGCATGCCCCCGATGGAGGCGCCGCCGGTGTAGAGCCGCAGGATGGGGATCAGCGCCATCTGCAGCGGCACGACGAGCAGGCCGACCACCAGCACGAACAGCACGTAGCGGCCGCGGAACTCCATCCACGAGAAGGCGTAGGCCGCGAACGCGGCGATGGTGATGGGGATGACGGTCGACGGCACCGCCACGGCCAGGCTGTTGAGGAAGGCGTTCGAGAACCCGCCAGTGTCCAGGGCCAGCCGGTAGTTCTCGATCGTCCACTCCGAGAAGCGGAACGGATGCCCCAGCACCGTCCACCACCCGGTGGTGTCGGCGAGTGTCTCGGGCCGGAACGACGTGACCACCACGCCGAGCGTGGGGATGAGCCACAGGATGACGACGAGGAGGATGACGATCTTCGTGAACCAGCCGCCCCGGCGGACTCCCACGGTCTCGCTCTCGGTGACCTTCGCCTCGGAGGGCGCCTCCTCCTCGACCTCGGTGGGAAGCGGAACGGTCAGGCTCACCGGATCGCCTCCTGCTGGCGGAACTGGCGGACGTTCCAGACCATCACCGGGATGACGGCCAGGAACAGCACGACGGCGATGGCGGCGCCGCGGCCGTCGTTGTTGGAGAGGAAGAACCACTGGATCATGCGCTCCGCGATGACCTCGGTCTGATTCGCCTCGGGGTTGCCCATGACGTACACGATGTCGAAGACCTTCATGGCGTTGATCACCATGTAGGTGGTCACCACCACGATGGTGGGCAGGACGCTCGGCACCGTGACATGGCGGAACACCTGGAGCTCGGAGGCGCCGTCGATGCGCGCCGCCTCCACGATCTCGCCGGGGATGGACTTGATGGCCGCCGACAGCACCACCATGGCGAAACCGGTCTGGATCCAGATCATGATCACGATGAGCAGGAGGTTGTTCCACGGCCGCACGGTCAGCCAGGCCACCGGGTCCTGCCCCAGGCCGAGCTTGATCCCGTTGAGCAGGCCGACGTTGCTGCCGAAGCCTGCGGGCCGGAAGTCATAGATCAGCCGCCAGGTCACCGAGGCCCCCACGAACGAGATGGCCATGGGCAGGAAGATCAGCGACTTGGCGATCGCCTCGCCCCGGCGCAGCCGGTCGGCCAGGGTGGCGAAGATGAGCCCGATGGAGACGGCGCAGAGGGGGACCATCACGATCCACAGCAGCGTGTTGCGGATCGAGCGCCGCATGCTCGGGTCGGTGAAAACGAACTTGAAGTTGTCGAGGCCGACGAAGTCCTGCCCGATGTTGTCCTTGAAGCTGAGGATGATCGTGTTGATCACCGGATAGATGAGGAACACCGACAGGATGACCAGCGCGGGCCCTACGTACACGTACGGCCGGACGCTCTCGCGCATGTCGTGGGGCAGCACGTTCACCGCCCGGTCCATGGCCCAGAACAGCAGGAAGATCCCGACGACCCCCACCGCGAGGGCGACGACGATCACCAGGAGGCGATTGGCCTCGTTGTCGCGCAGGAAGTCGAACGCGTACCACAGGGCGATGAAGGCGACGACCGGCACGGCCAGCGCACCCACCGTCCGCAGCCCCATCGTGGCCGCGCCCCGGGCGACCGAGCGCCCCGCGGGCTCCTCGACCACCGGCTCGGGTGGAGCTGTCGGTTCCTCGGTGTCTATCGCCACTCCTGTGCCACCTCCTCCACGGGCCGAGGGGAGCGGCCGCCGAGGCGACCGCTCCGTCCTCGGATTCCGTTGTAGCCGAGTTGCCTCGGCGGCTCGTCAGCTCGGCCAGCTGCTCTCGATCTCGTCGAGCACCTGCTCGGCGTTGTCGGGGCCACCTCGCATGTACTCGATCATGCCGGTCCAGAAGCTACCGCTGCCGACCTCGGCGGGCATGAGGTCCGAGGCGTCGAAGCGCCCGGTGCCCGACGTCAGCGCATCGGTCAGGACGACCGAGGCGTCGGCGAGGATGTCGTTGGCGTAGCAGTCCGGGCCCACGTTGACGTTGGGCGAGATCCGCGACGACGCCTGGACGCCGCCCATCTCGCACTGCACGTCCTCGGAGATGAACCGGTTGAGGAAGTCGACGACCTCGGGCCGGTTCGAGCCGACGACGGTCAGCTCGCCCGCGTACAGCGTGCCTTCCTGGTCGATGGGAGGCAGGGGGAACCAGTCGTAGTCGACCCCGGCCTCTGCATCCTCCGGGAAGTTGGCGTTGATGAAGCTCGCCTGCCGGTGCAGCCAGCACCCCGGCGGGTCGTCGAACATGGGCAGCGGTGCGTCGCCGAAGGCGATGTCCGGCGTGGCCGACGCCCCACCGAGCACGTAGCCCTGCTTGAACATCACGTCACCGAACTGCTGCGCCGCGGCCAGCACGGCCGGGTCGTTGAACGGGATCTCGTGCTTGTACCACTGGTCGTAGACGTCAGGCCCCGCGGTGCGGAGCATGATGTCCTCCATCCAGTCGGTGGCCGGCCAGCCGGTCGACCCCTCGCTCCCGAACCCGACGCACCACGGGGTGCCCCCGTCGGCCACGATCTGGTCGCTCAGCGCCATCAGGTCGTCCCACGTCTCGGGAACGGTGTAGCCGGCGGCGTCGAAGTCGTCCTTCGGGTACCAGACCATGCTCTTGAGATTGATGTTGGTCGGCAAGCCGTAGTGCTTGCCCTGGTACTCGCCGAGGGCCATGAACGACTCGCCGAGCGTGTCGTTGAGCTCGTCGATGTCGAAGCCCATGTCCTCGAGGGCCACGATGGAGCCGGAGTCGACCAGGTCCGGGATGGCTCCCGGCTGGGGCACGGCCGCCACGTCGAGGGTGCCACCCTCGGCGCGGATCTGGAACTGCTCCTCGAAGTCGCCCACCGCCTCGATCTCGACGTCGTAGTCGGTCTCGGAGTTGATGAGGTCGTCGAAGATCTCCTGGTAGGCGTCGACCTCCTCGGGCTCCCCGGCGCTCATCAGGTTCACGCTGCCGGTGTTCTCTTCCTGCCCTTCGCTCGGCTCGGCAGCGCCGTCGTCATCGTCGTCGTCGCCGCCGCAAGCGGCGGCCAACAACAGCGCGACGGCTGGCACTGCCAACAATCGCCGGTATCGCATGGTGGTTCTCCTTAGCTGTCGTTACTGTCTGTCGGGGTCGTTGTCGTGACTGCTTGGGGTACTTCGGTCGTCGGGGGCGCGTCGTAGATCGCCGAGCCCTCCTCGGGGTCGAAGAAGTGCAGGCGGTTGGTGTCGACCTCGAGCTCGATGGGCTCGCCGTTGGCCGCCCGGGTCCGCGGGTTGAGGCGGGCGACGACGTGCGCCTGGTCGGCCGCCACCCGCTGGGCGGCCTCGTCACCGGCGTGGCCGGCGTCGAGGGCCAGCTCGACGACGTCGTCGGTGGTGGCGGGGGCAGCGTCCATCGTGAAGTGGACCAGCACGTCGGAGCCGAGCGCCTCGCGCAGGTCGACGGTGGACCGGATGCGCCGCTCGGGCGGGGCGTCCGCCATCAGCGAGGCGTCCTCGATGTCCTCGGGCCGGATGCCGAGGATGATCGGGCGGCCGGAATACGCCCGCAGCCCCGGGCGCTCGGCCACGGTCTCGGCGGGCACCGGCAGCCGGGTGCCGCCGAGCTCGACCACCAGCGTGCCGTCGTCGCCCGCCTGCAGGGTGGCCTCCATCAGGTTCATGGCCGGCGACCCGATGAACCCGGCCACGAACAGGTTGACGGGGCGGTCGTAGAGCGTCTCGGGGATGTCCACCTGCTGGAGGACCCCCTTGCGCATGACGGCCACTCGATCACCCATCGTCATCGCCTCGACCTGGTCATGGGTGACGTAGATGGTCGTGACCCCCAGGTCGTGCTGGAGGCGGGAGATCTCGGTGCGGGTCTGGACCCGCAGCTTGGCGTCGAGGTTGGACAGCGGCTCGTCCATGAGGAACGCCTGCGGATGGCGCACGATGGCCCGGCCCATGGCCACGCGCTGGCGCTGGCCGCCGGACAGCGCGGCCGGCTTGCGCTGGAGGTAGTCGTCGAGGTCGAGGATGCGGGCGGCGTCGTGCACCCGCTCCTCGATCTCGCCGCGGGGGACCTTCTGGAGCTTGAGGCCGAAGGCCATGTTGTCGTACACGCTCATGTGCGGGTAGAGCGCGTAGTTCTGGAACACCATGGCGATGTCCCGCTCCTTGGGCGGCACGTCGTTGACGACCTTGTCGCCGATGCGGATGGACCCCTTGGAGATGCGCTCCAGCCCGGCCACCATGCGCAGGACGGTGGTCTTGCCGCAGCCCGACGGGCCGACCAGCACGACGAACTCACCGTCGGCGATCTCCAGGTCGAACGATCTGACGGCCTCGACCCCGCCGCGGAACACCTTCCAGACATCCTCCAGGACGATCTCGCTCATTGGTGCGCCCTCCGGGCCGCACCCAATGAGCGATCGGCGCTGAGCGCCGAGTAACGCACTGAGCCCATGATTCGCTCGCTTTGCTCCCTCATGTCTCTCCTTTCGGCGGCGCAGTGGTCGAGCGAACGACCAGCTCGAGATCGAGCCGGTGTTCGGCCTCCCCCAGCGGCTCGCTGGCGGCGAGCGACTCGAGCAAGAGCTCGGCGGCCCGCCTCCCGCTCTCGAACAGCGGTTGGCGCACCGTCGTCAGGCCCGCGTAGCTCGACACCTCGACGTCGTCGAAGCCTACGACGGACAGATCGTCCGGGACGTCGATACCCCTCCCCCGGGCGGCTTCGAGCACGCCGAGGGCCTGGGTGTCCGAGGCGGCGAACACGGCGGTGGGCCGGTCCCGGTCGCTCAGCAGCTCCTCGGCCATGCGGCGGGCCACCGTGCGCACGTGGGGGCCGTGGCGGACGTCGCCCGCGCCGACCTTGAGCCCGGCGGCCTCCATGGTCTCGTGGTAGCCGCGCTCCCGGGCGCCGCTGGAGGTGAAGCCGAGCGGGTTGTCGGGCTCGTCGCCGATGAAGGCGATGTGCTCGTGGCCCAGGTCGATCAGGTGGCGGGTGGCCAGGCGGCCGCCCTCGACGTCGTCGGTGACGACGAGGGGCACTCCGGGACCATGGTTGTCCAGGAGGACCACGGGGACGCCCGCGTCCGCCAGCCGCACCAGGCTGCCGGCGGGCGGGGGCAGCGACATGATCAGCAGGCCATCGGCCCGGTCCCGCCGGGTCAGGGTCGCAAAGTGCTCGTCCCGGTGCACCGGGGACTCGACGTTGAACAGCACGAGGTCGTAGGGGCTGCCTTCCAGCGCGGCCACGACGCCGCGTAGGCGCTCGACGGCCGAGGCGTGGGTGAAGAACGGCACCACGACGCCGAGGGTCTGGCACCGCCCGCGGGACAGGCCCCGGGCCAGCGGGTTGGGCCGGTAGTCGAGCAGCTCGATGGCGGCCAGCACCCGGGCGCGGGTGCGCTCGCTGACGCGGGGGCTGTCGTTCAGCACCCGGGACACGGTGCCGGCGCCTACGCCCGCGTGCGCTGCAACGTCCGCGATAGTGACCACCGGCCCCCTTCCCCCTTGTCGCCACCGTCAGGCCGTGGAAGCGGTTCCACGGCCTGACGGCAACATAAGTGACAGGGGTCAGCCTGTCAATGGAACCGCTTCCACTACCTTGGGATCAGGCCGCGCCCAGCAGCAACAGGCCGCTCGGAGGGGGGACCACCACCGTGAGCCCGTCCACCACCACCTGGTGGAGGTGGACCGGCCCCGCGTGGTTGCGGATCTCGTGCCAGCCGGCGTCGGCCAGCCGGGGTGCGTCCTCGCCCGCCATCGCCCGGGCCACGGCGTCGGACACCACCACCTGGCCGCCGGCGGCCGCCGCCATGATGCGGGCGCCGAGGTTCACCGCCAGGCCGACCGGCTCGCCGTCCAGGTCGTAGACCTCGCCCGCGTGCACGCCCATGCGCACCCGGATCGGCAGCCCCACGGGCCAGGGCTCGGCGCCCAACGCCCGCTGCGCGTCGACCGCGGCCGCCACCGCGTCGCGGGGGTCGTCGAACAGGGCCAGGGTGCCGTCACCGGCATGGGCCAGGAACCGGCCGCCGCCGCGCACGACCGCCGCCCCGATCAGGGCCCGGTGCCGGGCCAGCAGCTGCGGGTAGCGGGGGCCGGCCGCCTCGACCAGCTCGGTCGAGCCGACGATGTCGCCGTGCACGATGGTGACGTGGCGCGCCAGGGCCGCGGGCTCTCCCCCGCTATGCCCGGGTCCGAGCCCGGTGACCGTCGCCGTGGTCGTCGCCATGCTGTTCACCCTGATCCCGCGCCC
>JBKPRV010000372.1:0-24326 GCA_046734715.1 Actinomycetota bacterium
GGTCCTGGTTGAGCGCCACGGCGGTGCGCACCTCGGCCACGGCCTTGTTGGCCTCGGCCGCGCTCATCTCCACCAGCTCGTGGATGATGGCGGGCAGTTCAGGGCGCGGCCCGTGCCCACCACCATCGACACCAGGGCGACGGTGGTCGACGACGCCCTGCCGCCCAGCAGGTCCTCGACGATCTGCTGGCGCCGGGCCGCGGGGATCGCCGGGTCGGTGAGCGCCTCCCGCAGCTCGTCGGACCCCTGGAGGGTCTGCGAGAAGCGGAACAGCTCGTCCTCGACGCCGGCGAGGGTGCCCTCGGCCCGGGCCACGTTGAACAGGGCATCGGCATAGGCGAGCGTGCGGTGGTCTGCCATCGTCGTCTCCCTCAGGCGCGCTGCGCCGCCACCTGGTTGATGTAGTCCTCGACCAGCTGGACCTGGGTGGCCTCGTCGAGGTTGCGGCCCACCACGGTCTCGGCCGCGCCGATGGCCAGCTGGGCGACCTCGCCCCGCAGGTCGGCCATGGCCTGCACCTTGGCGGACTCGATGTCGGCCACCGCCCGGGCCCGCACCTCGGCCAGCTCGGTCTGGAGCCGGGTCTCGTGGTCGCGCTTCACCGCGTCGGCCGCGGCGCGGGCCTCCTCGATGATGCGCCCGGCCTCGGCCTTGGCGTCGGCCAATTGCGCCCGGTACTGGTCGAGCACCGTCTGGGCCTCGGTCTTGGCATCGTCGGCCGAGGCGAGGTCGGCACGGATCCGCTCGGTGCGGGCCTCCATGCCCTGCTTGATGCTGGGGTAGGCGAACTTCCACAGCAGGAACAGCAGCACGAGGAACGAGATCGAGCCCCAGATGAACTCATCCGCCGCGGGCATGATCGGGCTCGGGGCCTCCTGGCAGGCGGCGGGATCGTCCGCCTCCTCGGCCAGGTGGATGCACTCCTCGGTGTCCTCGGAGAGCTGCGGCTCGTCGCCGTTCTCCTGGGCCTGGGCCGCAGGCGCGAGCGCCAGGAGCCCTCCCAGGGCGAGCAGGACGCTCGCAAACAAGGCGCGGGTACGCACGGGGGAACCTCCTGGTCAGCCCGAGATGATGAAGGCGAGCACGAAGCCGAACAGGGCGAGGGCTTCGGTGAAGGCGATGCCGAGGAACATGGTGGTCCGCACCATGCCCGCGGCTTCCGGCTGGCGGGCCATGGCGGTGATGGCGTTGCCCACCACGAGGCCGATGCCGATGCCGGGGCCGATGGCGGCGCCGCCGTAGACGATGCCTCGGCCTACGGCAGTGAGGCCCTCGGCCAGCTCACCCGGTTCCTGCTGAGCAAGCAGATGCAACACGGTTCTTGTCTCCTTGGGTTTGTCTCAGTGCGCGGGGTGCATCGCGGCGTCGATGTAGACGGCGGCGAGGATCGTGAAGATGTAGGCCTGCAGGACCGCCACCAGCAGCTCGAAGGCGTAGAGGAAGATGAGCAGGCCGAGCGGCAGGGCGGCGACGATGATCGTGCTGGCGAACAGCGCCTGGGTGATCACGGCGAAGCTCACCAGCAGCAGGTGGCCGGCGAGGAGGTTGGCGAAGAGCCGGACCGCCAGGCTGAGCGGCTGGGTGATGAACCGCGTGATCAGCTCGATCGGCGTGAGCAGGATGTACATCACCTTGGGCACGCCGGGGAGGAAGGCGATGTCCTTCACGTACTTGATCGGGCCGTGCCGGATGATGCCGACCGCGTTGTAGACCAGGTACACCAGCAGCGCCATGAAGATGGGCAGGGCGATGCGGGCGTTGACCGGCATCTGGGCTCCGGGGATCAGGCCCCAGATGTTGCAGGTGAAGATGAACGTGAACAGCGTCAGCAGGAACGGCGTGAAGCGCAGGCCCTCGGGGCCGATCGTCTGCAGCACGATCTGGTCGTCGATGAACTCGATGGCCGTCTCGGCCACGTTCTGGGCTCCGGTGGGGACGAGCTTCTGACCGCGGGCGGCGGCGAACACCAGGAACACGATGATCACCGACACCCACATGAGGATGACGACCTTGTTGATCGCGAACGGCGTGCCGTCGAAGAGCAGGGCGGGCCACTCGACGACGTGGCTGATCGGCGGGAACTCCAACCCGAGGATCACGGCTGCACAGCCTCCTTGTGCCCCGGCTTGAGCGCCGGGTAGGCGAGGGTCGCGGACACGTAGCGCAGCTCCCAGAACAGGAGCCCGAGATGGGTGACGAGCACGGTCACCCCGAGGGCGACCAGGTCGATCCAGGGCTGGTTGCGCACCGCCAGCAACACGGCGGTGACCAGGCCCATGCGAACCAGGAAGCCGCCCAGGGCCACGGCCAGGAGCAGCGTCAGCGAGCGGCGGGCGGCCCAGGACAGCGACACCGCGGCCAGGGCCAGGTTGACCAGCACGACGGCCACGGCCACCAGGGCGGACCAGATGCCCTCGAAGCCCCACACCGCGCCGGCCGCGGCCACCACTGCGGGGACCACCCACAGGCCGCGCCGGGCCATGTCGAAGGCCAGCTGGCGCTCCACGTCGGGGGCGTCGGGCACCGGCGCGTTGAAGTCGGCGAAGGAGAGCTTCATGCGCCCGGCTCCTGCGGCGGGCGCAGGCCCTTGATCTTGGCCTGCTCGTCTTGCATGCGGGCTTCGTAGCGCTTGAAGAACTTCCAGATCTCGTAGCTCACGGTGAAGACGAAGAGGAACAGGAACAGAGCCGGCCAGGTGCCCAGCCAGCGGTCGAGCTGCCAGCCGATCAGGGCCATGATGGCGGGGGTCAGGGCCAGCTCGAAGGCCGTGGCGAGAGCGTCACCGAAGCCCCGGTTCATCTCTTGCTTGAGTGTGAGATCGCGTCCCGGTCGCTGGCCCATCTGCAGGTCACCCCCTCGTCGCGGCAGACCTTGTGAATGATTTCGCAATCTATCGGAGCAATTCGCGAAACACCAAATTTGGATGTTTGGTGCTAAGCGGGTCGCACCCTACCGGGTGCGCTGATCGGGCTCCCAGTCTGGACGCGAGCTTCGGACCCGGTGGGCGCGCTGGCGCTCACGCCACCCACAGGGATCCTCCGCGTGCCACCGGCGGGTGCGGGACCGGGTGGTGTCGTAGAAGAGCAGGTCACACTCGGGTCGTGCGCACCGCCGAAGCCGGTCGGGCTCGAGGGCGTCGAGCTCCTCGATGACGCGCCGGGCCAGCTGCGCGCTCTGGGACGCGTCGGTCCAGACCAGCTGCCGTCGCGGCACCCCGCCGGCCACGGACAGCTCGATGGTGGCGTGGCTCCCGGCCGCGAGAGCGTTCAGCTCCGCACACTCGACGGTCTCTTGGGCGAGGAGGGCCTCGGCTATGTGGACCGCCGCCCGTTGCAGCCGGCGTAGGTCGGCCAGGTCGTCAAGCTCGACCGCCGCGTCGACCACCTCCGCCAACTGCGCGGACGCCACGCTCGCGTCCGGCAGGATCGGCTCGACGGAGGCCATGGTCGCGCCGGACGGCCGCCGCGGCCGCCCGAGGTTGGCCAGGAGGAGCAGCGCCTGGGGTCCCTCGGTCGGATCAGCCACTCGCACGGGTGGCGACGATGCGACGTCGAGGCTCGACCACGAGGCTGTTCGCGGCGAGGGCATTCGGGTGCTCGGAGTAGAGCCGGAGCGACTCGTCGGCATGCTCCTGGCTCGCCCACCGGCTCACCACCAGCAGGTGCCCCGGATCGTCGGCATCGACGAGCAGCTCGTGGTCGAGGTAGCCCTCGAAGCAGGGCATGTCCTGCCAGATCGCTTCGGTCACCGCGCGCCCCTCCGCGGCCTGCGCACCGGGGAACCGGGACTCCCAGATGACGTAGATCGGCATGCTTCCTCCTCCCGTCACGGTCTAAAGTCACTCTAGACCGTGAGGAAGGAGCCTCCATGATCAGCCGCATCTGGCACGGCTACGCCCGCCGCGACACTGCCGAACGGTCCCAGCACTACGAGGTACGCGAGCGGCGGATCCCTGGTCAGCGGGTGGGCTGATCGCGCTCCCAGTTCGCGACGCGCCAAGGGTCTGGGGGGCCGGTGGGCTCGGCGTCGGCGTGGCCGTTCCCGTGGCCGTTGGCGCGGCGGGTTTCCCAGCCGGGGGCCATGACCGTGTAGAGGAACAGGGCCACCGCCGCCACGCCCAGGGGGATCAGGCCGGCGCTGTCGCCGGTGTACACCGGGACCAGCACGGCGGCCGACAGCAGGCCGGTCCACGCCCACAGGATCAGCACGGCCCGGCGCTGGCCGTGGCCCAGGCGTATGAGGCGGTGGTGGAGGTGGCCCTTGTCCGCGAGGGTCAGCCCGGCGCGGCCCTTGGCCCGGCGTAACAACGCCCAGGCGGTGTCCACTATGGGCACCCCCAGGATGACCAGCGGCAGGAACAGCGGGGCGAAGAAGAAGAACGTCTGGCCGCGCACCTCGGCGTCGGTGTTGCCGCCGATGGCGATGGTGGCCGCCGCCATGAGCAGCCCTAACGACAAGGCTCCCGCGTCGCCCATGAAGATCTTGGCGGGGTGGAAGTTCCAGGGCAGGTAGCCCAGGCAGGCGCCCACCACGCAGGCGGCGATCAGGGCACCGATGTTGTCGTCGCTGATGATCGAGCCCTTGTTGTCCAGGTGCTCGGCGAACATCAGGATGGCCCCGGCGGCGATGAGGATGACCCCCGCGGCCAGGCCGTCGAGCCCGTCGATCAGGTTCACCGCCTGCGCCATGCCCACCACCCACAGCACGGTGATGAGGGTGGACAGGTCCGGCGGCAAGGCCACCAGACCGACGAACGGGATGCGGAAGAACAGGATGGCCACGCCCGAGATGGCCAGGATGCTGCCCGCCAGCACCGACCCCGCGGTCTTGGCCGGGGCCGAGACCTCCCGCAGGTCGTCGAGCTGGCCCACCGTGTACATGGTCAGCAGGGCCAGCACCACGCCGAGCGGCGGGGCGATGGTGCGGAACACGGCGGTGAACTCGCCGGTGAGCCAGGCCACCAGGAGCCCGACCAGCACCCCCGCCACGATCCCCGCCCCGCCCAGGATGGGCGTGGGCCGGGGATGGTCGCGGCGGGCGTCGGGATGCTGGAGCGCGCCGACGCGGAACGACAGTGCCCGCAGCAGGGGCATGGACGCGAACGTGACGGCGAACGCCGAGACGATGACGGCGATGTACCCGATCACGCCGGGTAGGGCGCGAACTTCGAGCAGAGCGCGACGACCTCGTCCCGCACCGCCGCGACCTCGGCCTCGTCCTCTCGGCCGACGAGCGCGCGGTGGATGAGGTCGGCCACGCCTGCCATCTCCGCCTCGCGCAGGCCCTGGGTGGTCACGGCGGGCGTGCCGATGCGCAGGCCGCTGGTGATGTACGGCGGCCGCGGGTCGTCGGGCACGGTGTTCTCGTTGAGGCTGATGCCGGCCCGGTCGAGCGCCAGGCGTGCCTTCTTGCCCGACACGTCGGGGTCGAAGCTGCGCATGTCGACCAGCATCAGGTGGTTGTCGGTGCCGCCCGACACCAGCCGCAGGCCGTGGCCCGCCAGGCCCTCGGCCAGGGCCGCGGCGTTGCGCACGATCTGCTGGGCGTACTCCGAGAACTCGGGCTGCGCCGCCTCGTGGAAGGACACCGCCTTGGCCGCGATCACGTGGTCGAGCGGCCCGCCCTGCAGGCCGGGGAACACCGACTTGTCGATGCGCTCACCGATCTCGGCCTTGCCCACTATGGCGCCGCCCCGGGGCCCGCGCAGGGTCTTGTGGGTGGTGAAGGTGACCACGTCGGCGTCGGGCACCGGGCTGGGGTGGGCGCCCCCCACGATCAGGCCGGCGATGTGGGCGGCGTCGAACATGAGCAGCGCGCCCACCTCGTCGGCGACAGCCCGGAACGGCGCGGCGTCGATGAGCCGGGGGTAGGCGGTGGCGCCGGTGACGATCAGCTTCGGCCGGTGCTCGAGCGCCAGGTCGCGGACCTGGTCCATGTCGATGCGCTCGTCCGACGGCGTCACTCCGTAGGACACGAAGTGGTACAGCTTGCCGCTGGCGTTGACCGGCGAGCCGTGGGTGAGGTGGCCTCCCTGGTCCAGGCGCAGGCCCAGCACGGTGTCGCCCGGCTCGAGCAGGGCCATGTACACGGCCATGTTGGCGTTGGCACCCGAGTGCGGTTGCACGTTGGCCCATTCGGCGCCGAACAGCGACTTGGCTCGCTCGCGGGCCACGTTCTCGACCTCGTCGATGACCTCGTTGCCGCCGTAGTAGCGCTTGCCCGGGTAGCCCTCGCTGTACTTGTTGGTGAGGACCGTGCCGGTGGCGCGCAGCACCGCGGGCGAGACGAAGTTCTCGCTGGCGATGAGCTGCAGGGTGGTGTTCTGGCGCTCGACCTCGCGCTCGATGAGGCCGAACAGCTCGTCGTCGGGGGTGGTGGGCCAGGCCATGTGGTGGTTCCTAATAGCTCTCGATCTCGTGGATCTGGTTGATGCGGCGCTCGTGGCGGCCACCCTCGAACGGGGTGATCAGCCAGAGCGTCAGGATCTCGTCGGCCAGCTCGGGGGCCACGATGCGGGCCCCGATGGCCAGGACGTTGGCGTCGTTGTGCTCGCGCGACATGCGGGCCGTGTACAGATCGTTGCACAGGGCTGCCCGCACCCCGCGCACCTTGTTGGCCGCGATCTGCTCCCCCTGGCCCGAGCCGCCGAGCACGATGCCCCGGTCGGCGTCGCCCTTCACCACGGCCCGGCCCACCTCGGCGCAGATCGGCGGGTAGTCGACCGAATGGACCGCATCGTCCGTCCCGTGGTCCGTCACCTCGTGGCCCAGCGCGACCAGCGTCTCGGACAGGTGCCCCTTGAGGGTGAAGCCTGCGTGGTCGGATCCGATGGCGACGCGCACGTCAACTCCGTAGGTCGGTGGTGGTGGAGACGCCGGTGAGCAGCCCGACGAACCGTTCGAGCAGGTCCTCCAGCTCGTCCGCGGTGGCCTCGTACTCGGCGCGGGGGCGCCCCACGGGATCGGCGATGTCGTCGGCGGGGTCGTCGGCCACGAGGTCGCGGCTGCGGCGACCGGCGCCGACCCGGCCCAACCAGGTGGCCACGGGCTCGTCCGCCTCCCGGCCGCCCGCCTGCTCGCCCCGGCGCACGAGCTCCTTGAGCGTGAACGTCCGCTCGATGGGGGCGCCGTAGAGCACGCACGCCTCCCGCACGTGCCGGCGGGCCATGCCCAGCACCAGCGGGGTGGTGCCGACCATGTCGGGGCTCAGGGTGCGGCTGACGTGGTCGCTGATGTCGACGCCCCGGGCCGCCATGGTGGCGACGGCGTCGGGGGTCGCGGGCGCACCGCCGGGCAGCAGCCCGGCCGAGCCCACCTGGGCGCCGATGCCCGCGGGCGCGAGAAGCCTCCGTAGCAAGGCTTCGGCCATGGGAGATCGGCACTGGTTGGCGGTGCACACCAACAGGATGTCGATGAAGGTTGATTGTAGGTTGGCCATTCGAGAGGAGAGACATGACACCCGACGCGCGCACGCCCGTACTCGTCGGGGCCGGCCAGTGGAGCAACCGCGTAGACCGCGGCGATCCCGCGGTCGAGCCCCTCGACATGATGGCCGAGGCGTTCCGCCGCGCGGCCGCGGACAGCGGCGCCCGCTCCGGAGCCGACCTGCTCGCCGGGGCGGACGCCCTGCGGGTGGTGTCGATGTTCTCCCGCCGCTACCGCAACGCGGCCCGGCTGGTCGCCGACCGGATAGGCGCCTCGCCCCGCGACCTGGCGCACAGCCCGGTGGGCGGCAACGAGCCCCAGGCGCTGGTGACCCAGGCCTGCCTGGACATCGCCGCGGGCGACGCCGACCTCGTGCTCATCTGCGGCGCCGAGGCCTGGCGCACCCGCAGCGCCACCCCGCGCGAGGAGCTCGACTGGACCGTCGAGGCGCCCGACGCCCCCGAAGCCCGCCATACGGCCCCCGACCGCGACCTCAACAACCCGGCCGAAGTGGCCCGCGGGCTGTTCATGCCCACCCAGATCTATCCGCTGTTCGAGCAAGCCCTGCGCCACGCCGCCGGGCGGTCGGTCGGCGAGCACCTGGTGGCGATGAGCGAGCTGTGGGCGGGGTTCTCGGCCGTGGCCACGGGCAACCCGCACGCCTGGATCCAGGAGCGGTGGAGCGCCGAGGACATCCGCACCCCGGGGCGGTCCAACCGGTGGATCAACTGGCCGTACACCAAGGTCATGTGCTCCAACAACGCGGTGGAGCAGGCCGCGGCCCTGATCCTGTGCTCGGCCGAGCGGGCCACGGCGCTGGGCGTGCCCCGCGACCGCTGGGTGTTCCCGTGGGCCGGCACCCAGGCGCACGACACCTACGCGGTCTCGCACCGGCCCGACCTGCGCTCGTCGGGCGCCATCCGCGTGGCCGCCCGGCGGCTGTTCGCCGTTTCCGGGGTGGGCGTGGACGACGTGGCCCACGCGGATCTGTACTCGTGCTTCCCGTCGGCGGTCCAGATCGGCGCCGCGGAGATCGGCTTGGGCCTGGACCGGCCGCTCACCGTCACTGGCGGCCTGTCGTTCGCCGGTGGGCCGTGGAACAACTACGTGACCCACGCCGTCGCCACCATGGCCGGCCTGCTGCGGTCCGACCCCGGCACGTTGGGCCTGGTGACCGCCAACGGCGGCTACGTGACCAAGCACGCCCTGGGCCTCTACTCCACCGAGCCGCCCCCGAGCGGGTTCCGCGCCGAGGACGTCCAGCCGGAGGTCGACGCGCTGCCGACCCGCGAGCTGTGCGTGGAGCCCGACGGCCCCGCCACCATCGAGTCGTGGGTGGTGGCCCACGGCCGCGACGGCGCCCCCGAGCGGGCCATGGCCGCCTGCCTCCTGGACGACGGCCGCCGCGCCTGGGCCGCTACCGACGACCCCGATACCGTGACCGAGCTCCGCTCGGGCGAGGAGCAGATCGGCCGCGCCGTCAAGCTCGCGCCGGACGGCACTCTGCGGCTCTAGCCGGCTTCGACCCGGCCCAGGACACGCAGGGCGTTGGCGCCGAGGATGCCCTCGACCTCCCGGTCGTCGAAGCCGCCATCCAGCAGGGCGGCCGTGAGCTTGGGGAGGTCGGCCTCGCCCTCGTACCCGGCCATGACCGCGGGGACGCCGTTCATGTCGGTGCCGATCGCCAGGTGCTCGGGGCCGATCGTGTCGGCGATGTGGTGGGCGTGGGCGATGAGGTCGTCGATGGTGCGCACGCCGACCCGCCGGGCGCGATACGGCCAGAGCCCGACCACGCCGCCGGTCGAGGCGACCGCCCGCAGCTCGTCGTCGGCGAGGTAGCGGGCGAAGTCCTGCACGGCCCGGGCACCGGTGTGCGACGACACGACGGGAGCGGCCGCCACGTCGACCACGCCCAGCAGGGTGGCCCGGTCGGCGTGGGCCACGTCGACCAGCATGCCGAGCCGGTTCATGCGTTCGACCACCCGCCTGCCGAGAGGGGTGAGGCCCGGCGACGCGCTACGCCGGACGGGAACGGGTCCGGCGTAGCGCTGCCAGGGCAGGCAGGTGGTGCCGAGCGCGTTGTCGCGCAGGTGCACGAGCACGAGCACCCGCACGCCGCGCTCGTGCCACGCGTCGATCCGGTCGACGTCATCCGCCACGGCGTCGGCGCCTTCCACCCCGAGCACCACGGCGGGCACGCCTCGGGCGCGGGCCGACGTCAGGTCGTCGACCGATCGGGCGAGCACCGCGCCGGCCTCCGCGGCCTGGCGCTCGATGAGGGCGAGCTGGGCTTCGACCGCCTCCCAGGGGCTCCGGCCGACGTACCAGCGGGTGACGATGGGATCGCCGACGGCCTTGGCCACCGCGGCGTCGACCCCCGCCTTCGCCAGCACGTCGAAGCCGACCTCGGCCGGCGCCCGGAGCGTGACGCCGCGCCAGACGGCGCGGAACGGGCGGGGGACGAACCCGGGGCCGTGCGTGTGCAGGTCGAGCACGAACGAGTCGCGGTGGAGCCGGTCGGACTCGGCGGCCGGCGTCATGGCGCTCATGCCTCGAACACGACCGTCCGCTCGCTGACCGTGACCGCCGCGTCACCGTCGCCCTCGGCCCGCTCGGCCCGCTCGGCGTGGCGGAGCAGGTGCCAGATGGCGTTGCCGATGAGGTCGAGCTCGGTCGACGCATAGTGCTCACCCCCGAGGCTGCGGGTCCGCTCGGTCTGCCGGGCCAGGGCGCGGGCGTCCTGGCGGAGGATCTGGCGGCCTCGCTGCCGCACGAGGGGCCGCACGACCCGGGACGGCAGCCGGCTCTGGAACCGGACGACGAACCAGGCGCGGGTCCGGAACGGTGACAGCGGCAGGTGGACGATGGTGTTGACGATCCGGAACCAGCCTTCGACGGCGTACTCGATCTGCGCGATGGACGGCAGGAAGAAGCGGTCCCAGTGGTCGAAGGTGCCCGCCCCCTGGTTCAGCCGGATCGGTCCCATGCCGACCGGCTCCCCGAGGTACTGGACCTCGACGCCGCCGTCGACCGGGCGGCGCACCGCGGTGATGGCGTGAGGCCTGCCGCCCCGGAAGATCCCGCGGTGCAGGAAGGCCGTGTGCGGGACGTCGAGCGCGTTCTCGGCCGCGGCATGCAGGGTGCACTCGAGGTCGCACCGGAAGACCACCTCTCCCGCGCCGGAGCCTCCGAGCTCCGGCAGGGCGAAGGGGCGCCGGGTCGGCTCGGCCTCCGGCTCTCCCCAGGCCCACACGATGCCGTCCTGCTCGACAGCCGCGTGCGCCGGGACCTGCCGGGTGTCCGCCCCGGCCGCCCGGTCGCCGGCGAGCCCGGGGACGCGCACGCAGTGCCCGGCGCCGTCGTAGCACCAGCCGTGGTAGCCGCACTCCAGCGCACCGCCGCTCACCCGCCCGAGCGAGAGGGGATAGTTGCGGTGGGCACACCGGTCGAGCAGCACGGCCGGCGCACCTCGGGCGTCCCGGAACACGACGAGCGGTGTGTCCATGAGCGTCACGGCCTGCGGTCGCCGGCCCAGCTCCGACGATCTCGCTACCGGGTACCACCAGCGCTTCGGGAACGCCACGGAGTACGACCCGGTCTCCATGCGCCCATCATGCCCAGGGCAGGCCCTAGGACGCGGCGCTGACGTCCTCCGCCGCTTCGCCTTCACCGGTGTAGGTGGCCCACAGGGCGGCGTAGGGGCCGCCCGCGGCCAGCAGCTCGCCGTGGGGGCCGACCTCGACCACCCGGCCGTGGTCGAGCATGACGATCCGGTCGGCCCGCGCCGCCGACTGCAGGCGGTGGGCGATGAGCAGGGTCGTGCGGCCCTCGCTGACCCGGCCCATGGCCCGCACCACCTGGGCCTCGGTGGCGAGGTCGAGGTTGGCGGTGGCCTCGTCCAGCACCAGGATCGCCGGGTCGACCAGCTGGGCCCGCGCCAGGGCGATGAGCTGGCGCTGGCCGGCCGACAGGGACCGGCCCCGCTCCACCACCGGCTGCAGGTAGCCCGACGGCAGGCGGCTCACGAAGTCGTGGGCGCCCACCGCCCGGGCCGCGGCCTCGACCTCGGCGTCGCTGGCATCGGGTCGGGCGTAGGCGATGTTGTCCCGGACCGTCCCGGTGAACAGGAACGCCTCCTGCGGCACGTAGCCGAGCTGGTTGCGGAACGCCTCCAGGTCGAGGTCGATCAGCCGCTTGCCGTCGATCAGGATGCGGCCCTCGGTGGGGTCGTAGAGCCGGGCGGCCAGCTTGACCAGCGTGGACTTGCCGGCGCCGGTCTCGCCCACGAACGCCACCGTCTCGCCCGCGGCCACCGTGAGCGACACGTCTCGCAGGGCCAGGTCGGGCTGCTCGGCGTAGGCGAACGACACGTCGTCGAACCCGATCTCGCCGTGCAGCCGGCCGGGGTCGACCGGGTGCTCGGCCTCGGGCACCGACACCGGCACGGCCAGCAGGTCGTGGATGCGGTCCATCGCCACCCGGCCCTGCTGGTAGGTGTCGAACACCTGCGACAGCTGCTGGATGGGCGCGAACACGGCGGTGAGGTAGAGCACGAAGGCGAAGAGCGGGCCGATCTCCAGGCTGCCGTTGCTCACCAGATAGGCGCCGGCCCACAGCACCAGCACGGTGGCGATGTTGGACAGCATCTCCACGAACGGGAAGTAGGTGGAGGCGATGAGCGTGGAGTCGATGCGGGCCGACCGGTGCTGGCCGGCCACCGTGCGGAACCCGGCGATGTTCCGCTGTTCGCGGGCGAAGGCCTGCGCCACCCGCACGCCCGAGATGCTCTCGGCCAGGTTGGCGTTCACCGCGGCGATCCGGTCGCGCACCTCGCCGTAGGCCTTGGCGCTGCGCCGCCGGAACCACACGGTCGAGATGATCAGCGGCGGCACCACCGTCAGGACCACCAGCGCCAGCTCCACGTTCATCGAGGTGAGGATGACGATGGCGCCCACGAACGTGACCAGCTGCACCAGGGCGTCGATGAAGCCGCTCTGCAGCAGCGACTGGAGCGCCTCGATGTCGGAGGTCATGCGGGTCAGGATGCGGCCCGTCATCTCGCGGTCGTAGTAGTCGAGGCCCAGGCGCTGGAGGTGGGCGAACACGCGGATGCGCAGCCCGAGCAGCAGCTCCTGACCGATGCGGCTGCTCACGATGGTGGAGGCGTACAGCAGGATGCTGATCGCTACCGCGCTCGCCAGGAACATCCCGCTGGCGGCCATCAGCCAGCCGAAGTCGTCGCCCTCGATGCCCTTCTGGACGCCCACGCCGATCAGGTAGGGACCGGCCAGGGTGGCGAGCGCGTTGGCGCCCACCAGGATCGACCCCCAGATGATGCGCCGGTGCTGGGGCGCCAGCACCTGGCGGAAGGTGAAGTGCGGGGCGGGCTTGGACTCCTCCGCCGGGTCGACTTCGGGCTCGTCGATGATGGGCGGCAGCGCCTCGATCTGAGCCACTAGCTCGGGCGTGGGCGGATCGCTCAGGCGGGCGAAGCCCATCATCCCCATGCCGCCTCCCCCGCCGGCCATCATCGGGCCGCCGAAGCCCCCGCCCGAGGCCTGCCGGGCCGCGAGGTAGCTCTGGCGCTGGGTGTCGGCCAGGGTGCCGGCCGCGTCCGCCCGCTGGAGCCACGCCGAGGCAGTCACGCCGTCGGGCCCTCGCTCGCCGTTCCCGTTCCCGTTGCCGTTGCCCGCGGGGACCAGGGCGTCCTCGGCGATCGTGTCGAGGTCGCCGTCGTCGGGGCCGCCCAGCAGCTGGCGGTAGAGGCGGCAGCGCCCGACCAGATCGTCGTGGCTGCCGCTGTCGACCACCCGGCCGCCGTCGAGGACCACGATGCGGTCGGCCAGGTTCAGGGTCGAGCGCCGGTGGGCCACCAGGATGGTGGTGCGGCCCTGCATGACCCGGCGCAGGGTCTCGTGGATCTCCCCCTCGGTGCGCACGTCGATGGACGACGTGGCGTCGTCCAGCAGCAGCACCTGGGGATCGGTGAGCAGCGCCCGCGCCAGCGCGATGCGCTGGCGCTGGCCGCCCGACAGGGTCAGGCCCCGCTCGCCCACCACCGTGTCGTAGCCCTCGGGCAATGCCTCGATGAAGCCGTCGGCCTGGGCCCAGCGCGCGGCCCGCACGATCTCCTCGTCGGAGGCGTCGGGCCGGCCGTAGCGCAGGTTGTCGCGGATGGTCTCGGAGAACAGGAAGCTCTCCTCGAACACCACGCCCAGGTGGCTGCGCAGCGACGTCAGCTGGAGGTCGCGCACGTCCACGCCGTCGATGGTGAGCGAGCCCGACTGGGGGTCGTAGAAGCGGGGCAGCAGCAGCGAGACGGTCGACTTGCCCGAGCCCGACGCCCCCACCAGGGCCACCACCTCGCCGGGCGGCACCCGCAGGCTGAAGTGGTCGAGCACCGGCTCGGAGCGCAGGTAACCGAAGCTGACGTCGTCGAACACGACTTCGCCCCGCAGGTCGCCCACGGCGCGGGCGTCGGGCTTCTCGACCACGTCGGGGGTCGAGTCGAGCAGCTCGAAGATGCGCTCGGCCGCGGCCCGGGCGGTCGAGCCCACCACCAGCATCCCGGCCACCTGGCGGACCGGCGCCACCAGCTGGAGCAGGTAGGTCTGGAACGCGAGCAGCGTGCCCAGGGTGATGTGGCCCTCCATGGCCAGCCAGCCGCCGAGGGCCAGGATCGCCACCTGGGCGAGGGCCGGGACCGTCTGCATGACCGACTGGCGCTTGGCCGAGATGCGGGCGTTGCGCATGCGGGCGCCGAACAGCCGGACGCCGGACTCGGTGAGCTTCCCCAGCTCGCGGCGCTCCTGCCCGAAGCCCTTGACCACCCGCACCCCGCTGGTGGCCTCCTCGACCACGGTGGCCAGCTCGGCGGCCCGCTGCTGGGCGTCCCAGGACGAGGGGTAGACGGTCTTGCGCAGCCGCAGCGCCATGACCATGAGGGTCGGCACGGTGACCAGCGCCACCGCCGTCAGCGCCGGCGACAGGTGGATCATGAACGCCAGCGACAGGAGGAAGAGCAGGACGTTGCCGCTCATGAAGGGCAGGAAGCCGAGCAGCATCTGCACGACCCGCACGTCGCTGTTGGCCCGCGACACCAGCTGGCCGGACTGGAGCTCGTCGTGGCGGGCGAAGTCCAGCCGGTGCAGGTGGTCGTAGATGTCGTTGCGCATGTCGTACTCGACGTCGATGCCGAGCCGGCCGGCCCCGAAGCGGCGGGCGAACGACAGCGCGAAGCGAGCGGCTCCCAGCCCCAGCATGGCCAGCAGCAACGGCCCCAGCGGCTGCGACGGATGCCCGCTGGCGTCGGGCACGATGGCGTTGTCGACCACCGACCGGATCAGCAGCGGGAGGACGGCGGTGATGACCATCCCCGCCAGCGCGGCCCCGAACACCAGGACCAGATCCCGCATGTGGTGGCGCATGTACGGCCACATCCGTCGCAACCACCCACCCTGCTCCACGGCAGGTGGTGTGGCGGAGGGTGCCGGGGAGCTCACGTGGAGGACTGGCTCACGAGGTCGGGAACCACCTTGCCCAGGTCGGCGGGGTCCCAGCGGGCGCCGTTGTCGACGCCGGGGCCGCGGCGCCAGCCCTCGGCGATGTTGATGCGGCCGCCGCTGACCAGGAACACCTGGCCGGTGATCCCGGCCGACTCCGGACTGGCCAGCCAGGTCACCAGCGGGGCGATGTTGTCGGCGGAGCGGGGGTCCCACTCGCCCTCGGCCGGCTGGGGGCGAGACCGGGCGCCCATCAGGTTCTCGGTCATGCGGGTGCGTGCGCCCGGGGCGATGGCGTTGACCGTGACCCCGTGCCTGCCCAGCTCCTTGGCCGCGATGATCGACATGCTGGCGATGCCGGACTTGGCCGCGCCGTAGTTCGACTGCCCCGGGTTGGCGAACAGGCCCGAGGTCGAGGACGTGTTGATGACGCGGGCGTCGTTGGCCTCGCCCGCCTTGGCACGGTTGCGCCAGTGCTCCGCCGCCCAGCGCGAGGGCGCGAACGTACCCTTGAGGTGCACGCGGATCACCGCGTCCCACTCGGCTTCGCTCATGTTGAACAGCATCCTGTCCCTCAGGATGCCCGCGTTGTTGACGAGAACGTCGAGCCGGCCGAACACGTCCACCGCCTGCTCGACCAGCCGGCGAGCCCCCTCGAAGTCGGCCACGTCGTCGGTGTTGGCCACCGCCACGCCCCCGGCCGCCTCGATCTCGTCCACCACGGCCTGGGCCGGGCCCGTGTCGGACCCGTCGCCGCTCATCGAGCCGCCCAGGTCGTTGACCACCACGTGGGCGCCCTGCCGGGCCAGCTCCAAGGCATGGCCCCGGCCGATCCCCCGGCCCGCCCCGGTCACGATGGCCACTCGGCCCTCACAGATTCCGCTCATGCTCCCTCGCCTTCCTTCTGGGCCGCGGCGTACGCGGCGCGGTACTGGTCCCGCAGGCGTCGCTTGTACAACTTGCCTGCGTCCGTGCGCGGCAGGCTGTCGACGAAGTCGATGCGCCTGGGGCACTTGTACCGGGCCAGGTGCTGGCGGCAGTGCTCGATCAGCTCGGCGGCCAGCCGGTCGTCGGCCACCACCCCGGGGCGGACCTGCACGGCGGCCAGCACCGTCTCGCCCCAGTCGGGGTCGGGCACCCCGATGACGGCCACGTCAGCCACCGCCGGATGCGGCCAGAGGGCCTCCTCCACCTCGGCCGGGTAGATGTTGACCCCGCCCGAGATGATGAGGTTGGCGCTGCGGTCGGTCAGGAACAGGTAGCCGTCCTCGTCCTGGTAGCCCACGTCGCCCATGGTGAAGTGGTCGCCGAGGTAGCTGCCGGCGGTCTTCTCCGGGTCCTTGAAGTAGTCGAACCGGCCCCGCTCGGGCGCTTTGAGGTAGATGGTGCCCACCTCGCCCCGGGGCACCTCCTCGCCGTCGGGCCCGACGATGCGCACGTGGTCGTCGGTGTGGGGCTTCCCCACCGTGCCGGGCTTGGTCAGCCACTCCTCGCTGGCCACATAGGTGCCGCCGCCCTCGGTGGCGGCGTAGTACTCGACCACCACCGGCCCGAACCAGTCGATGATGGCCTGCTTGATGGCCACCGGGCACGGCGCCGCCCCGTGGAGGATGTAGCGCACGGAGGACACGTCGGCCGCCTCCCGTTCCTCGTCGGGCAGGGCCAGCAGCCGGTGGAACATGGTGGGGACCATGTGGGTGTGGGTGATGCGGTGGGCCTCGATCAGCCGCAGGGTCTCCGACGGCGACCAGCCGTCCATCAGCACGATGCCCACGCCGCCCAGCAGCGGCCCGGCCAGCGAGAACGCCAGCGGCGCGGCGTGGTACAGCGGGCCGGTGCAGAGGTGCAGCGACTCGCCCGGCACGTAGCCGGTGGCCGGCATGGCCCGGCGGCTGACGGCCTGGTTGTCGGTGCGGTGGACGCCCTTGGGGCGCCCGGTGGTGCCCGACGTGTAGAGCATCGCCCGCCCCAGCACCGGGTCCGGGATGTCGGCCGGGTCCTCGTCCGCCAGGGCGGCGTCGAAGGAGTCGAACCCGTCGACCTCGCCGCCCACCGCCAGCCGCAGTGCCGCGGTCGGGGCACCCAGCGCGGCGTCGGCGGCCACCCGGGCGAAGCGGGCGTCGGCCACGAACGCCTTGGCCTCGCAGTCGTCGACGATGTAGCCGGCCTCGTCCGCGGTGAGGTGCCAGTTGACGGGCGTGAACCGCAGGCCGGCCCGCAGCGCGGCCGCGTAGGTCACGGCGTACTCGGCCCGGTTGGACACCATGGCGGCCACGCCGTCGCCGGGCTGCAGGCCGTGGCCCCGCAGCGACCGGGCCAGCCGGTTGGCGTCGGCGTTGAGGGCCGCGTAGGTGCGGTCTCCGCCCGGGCCGCCGGCGGTGACGATGGCGGGCAGGTCGGGATGGCGCTCGGCCCAGTGGGCCAGGGTCATCCCCGAGCGCATGGCCTCCCGCAACGCCTCCCGTTCGGCGTCGACGGCGGCCGTGGTCTCACTCACTCACCGATCCTCTTCGTGGGGGCCCGGTTCCTTGGGCAGGCCCAGCACCCGCTCACCCACGATGTTGCGCTGGACCTGCGCGGTGCCGCCCCAGATGGTGCCGGAGCGGCTGCCGAGGAACTCGGACTGCCAGCGGTCGAGGGCGTAGCCGTCGCCGTCGGGGCGGATCATCGAGTCCGCGCCCCGCAGGTTCATGGTCCACGCCCCCAGGTCGCGGGCGTACTCGGACCAGAACATCTTGTTGATCGACGCCCCGGGGCCGGGCTCCTTGCGCGCCACCACCTCGGACAGCGTCCGCAGCCCGGCGTAACGCATGAGCTCGGTCTTGGTGTACGCCTTGGCCAGCTCCTGGCGGACGATGGGATCGTCGTTGCGGCCCAACCGCTTGGCCTCGTCCACCAGCCGCCAGAACTGGCGCTGGAAGCGGACGTGCTGGGTGGTGGCGTTGCCGCCGCGCTCGTTGCCGAGCGTGGTCATGGTCACCCGCCAGCCGTTGTTGAGGCCGCCGATGACGTTGAACAGCGGCGCCCGGGCCTCGGTGAGGAACGTCTCGGTGAAGCCGGCGTTGCCGGTCATCTGGCGCAGCGGCCGCAGCTCGATGCCGTTGGGCTCGCCGTCGGCCTGCTTCATGGGGACCAGCACGTAGGAGATGCCCTGGTGCTTGGGCGCCTCCGGGTCGGTCCGGCACAGGCAGAACATCATGTTCGCCATCTGCGCCCCGGAGGTCCACACCTTCTGGCCGGTGATGACGATCTCATCGCCGTCCACCACGCCCCGGGTCTTGAGGCCGGCCAGGTCGGACCCGGCGTCGGGCTCGGAGAAGCCCTGGCAGTAGCGGTCCTTGCCGCTGATGATGCGCGGCAGGAACTTGGCCTTCTGCTCGTCGCTGCCGTGCACGATGATCGACGGCCCCACCAGCCACTCGCCCATGCCCCGGGTCACCCGCGGCACCCCGGCGCGGGCGAACTCCTCGTTCATGACCGCGACCTCGAGGCCGGTCAGGCCCCGGCCGCCGAACTCCTCGGGCCAGCTCACGCACAGGTAGCCGGCCTCGTGCAGCTTGTCGGTCCAGGCCCGCAGGCGGGCCCACGCGCCCGCGCCGGTCGGCGCCGCGGCCGCACCGCGCTCGCCCGCGTCGGGGTCGAGGTCCTCGGGTTGGTTGGCCTCGAGCCACTGGCGCAGCTCGTCGCGGAACTTCTCCGCGGCCGGCCCCAGATCGATCTCCATCACCATGGTGCGTATCCCCCTCTATCCGGAGTCGGGCCGGCCGAGCGCGGCCACCATGCGCTCGACCAGCGCGCGCCAGGCCGCGGGATCCGGGCCGTCGAGGCCCGACCCGCGGTGAAGCAGCATCCCCAGGTGGAGGATGCGGAACAGGAACAGGACGGCCTCGGGGTCCAGATCGCTGATCGACCCGTCGGCCTCGGCCGCGGCCACCAGCGGGTCGACCCCCGCCCGCCAGCGCTCGGCGGCGGCGGCGAGGGCGTCGGCCACCTCGTCGTCGCGCCGGGCGGTGACGTAGGCCTCCAGCCGCAGCGCCTCGAAGCTGTACAGCGGCTCGTCCGACAACCGGGCCCCGCGGCGGATGAGGTCGCCGAGGCTGGGGGCGTTGCTGGCCATCACGCCGCCCCGGGCCGAGGCCCCCACCACCGCCTCGCGCAGCAGCTCGTTCTTGGACCGGAAGCGGCCGTACACGGTGCCGGTCGAGACTCCGGCCTCCCGCACGATGTCCATGATCTTGGTGCCCGCGTAGCCCTCCCGCGCGAACACGGCGGCCGCGGCCCGCACCAGGCGGGCCCGCAGCTCGTCGGAGTCGCGGTCGGGGGCCGCGGTCACCGGCTCTGGCCCGCGATCTCCGCCTGGAGCTGGCGGGAGTAGTCGATGCGGCCGGTGCGCTCGGCGGGGTCACCGGTGCACAGCCACAGCGCCGTCTCCGCGAACTCCTCCGGCTTCTCGATGAACTCGTCGGGCACGCCCCGGGTGAGGCCGTGGAAGTCGACGCCCGGGGTCTTGACCAGGCCGGTGGGCGACAGCACGTTGACCGCGATGCCGTCGGGGTAGAGCTCGGCGGCCAGGCCGGTGGTGAAGCGCTCCAGCGCGGCCTTGCACATGCCGTAGACGGTGCCGCCGGCCATGCGCCGGTCCGGGTAGGGCGGGCCCTGGGGATGGCGGCCGGCGGCGGAGGAGATGTTGAGGATCCACCCGGCGCCCCGCTCCTTCATGCCCGGCACCACCAGCTGCGTCAGCTCGAACGGGGCGCGCACCTGGACTGCGAACATCAGCTCGTAGTGGCGCTCGCTGAAGTCGGGCACCGGCTCGTAGTAGGTGACGGCCGCGTTGTTCACCAGCACGTTGATCGGGCCGAGCTGCTTGACGGTCTCCTCGACGAGCCGGTGCCGGTCCTCGGGCTTGGCCAGGTCGGCGGCGATGGCCACCGCGGTCCCGCCGGCGTCGGTGATCTCGCCGAGGGTGGTGGCGATGCTGCCGGGCAGCCGGTGGTCGCCCTCCTCCACCGTGCGGGCCGAGACCGCCACCGCCGCCCCCGCCGCCGCGAAGCGCCGGGCGATGGCCTCGCCGATCCCCCGGCTGGCCCCGGTGACCAGCGCGACCCTGTTCCCGAGCGGCGACCCGCCGATCGCGCCGTTCGGGTCGCTCACGGGTCGATCCTGGCGGCCGCCGAACCGGAGAACACCTCGACCCCGTTCTGGTTGGTGGTGCTCACCTTGAGCTCGACCGACGGCTCGTCGCCCTCGTTCACCGCCTCGACCGTGGCCGTGGTGGTGAGGTCGTCACCGGGGAACACCTGAGAGGTGAAGCGGCCTCCGAAGCGCAGCAGCCGGCCGTCGCCCACCAGGTCGGTGAGCATGCGGCCGGTCATGCCCATGGTGAGCATGCCGTGGGCGAACACGCTGGGGTAGCCCGCCACCTGGGTGGCGAACACCTCGTCACTGTGGATCGGGTTGTAGTCGCCCGAGGCGCCCGCGTACTGGACGATCTGGGTGCGGGTCAGGTTCTCGACCACCACGGCCTCGAACGCCTGGCCCTCTTCGAGCTCGCTCGCCTTGAGGGTCACTGCTCCACCGCCCGCTCCGTGCGCACGCCGACGCTGCGGGCCGTGACCACCAGCTCGCCGTCCTGGTTGCGGTACTCGGTCACCGACTCGGAGAACACGAGCTTGCCGGCCCGGCGGCCCTCCTTCTCCCAGCGCTGGCCGGGCGTGGTGGTGGCGGTGAGCACGTCGCCGGCCCGCAGGGGCCGGTGGTACTCGTAGTGCTGCTCGGCGTGCAGCCCGGTGCCTCCCCCGCCGCCGCGGCGCTCGCCGCCGCCTCCTCCACCACCACCGCTGCCTCCGCGGCTCTCGGAGGGGCTCTCGGAGGGCGCCGGCCGCTGCAGGCCCGAGGGCGTCTTGCCGGACCCGAACCAGGGCCGTCCGATCTGGGGACGCAGCCCGTAGTCAGGGTCGAACTGGGCGCTGGCCTGCACGAACGTCGGCGGCGCGATGGCCCGTTCGGGGTCGTAGTAGATGGGGTTGGGATCGCCGATGGCCCGGGCGAACAACATGATGTGCCCGGCCTCGATCGGGAAGCGCTCGACTGCCATGGGGCCAAGAATAATCTTTTCTCTGGCCTCCGTCAGCAGGTCACGTAGCGCGGTTGGGCGCCGGCCACCTGACCATGAGTCAGGGGGCCGGCGCCCGGAGCACGCCTACGACCAGCGGTGAGCGACGTCGATCACCAGCCGGCTCCCGTTGCCGGGCCCCGCCAGGACGAACACCCGGAAGGGCAGGCGGGCCCGCACGCCCAGGCCTGCGGTGGTGACGCCCTCGAACGACCCGCCGTAGTACACCTGGCGGAACGTCTGGAACCCGGTGACGTTCACCGCGTGGAACCGGTCGGCCGGCTGGTAGGTGGGCACGCCGGTCCACGGGTCGAAGTCGTGGACGTTCACCGCGATCTGGAGGAACGCCCCGCCGGCCAGCGGGACGGGATCGCCGGTGCCGTCCGCGGTCACCACCGGGACGTAGCGGACGCTGTAGCCGACCTTCTGGTTGGGGAAGTTCACCGCGGGCGCGGTCAGGTCGAAGACCAGCCGGTCATAGCACTCGTGCCGCCCAGCCCGGACGTTGGTGACCAGCGCCGTGGACATGCCCGACGCGGTCTTGTCGAGGGACCCCCAAGTGATCCCGCAGTACGGTGCGGCGGCCCCTACCGATGGCGCCGGTGCCAGAAAGCCCACCGCCGCCAAGGTCGCTGCCGCCAGAACGAACAATCGTCGCATCTTGCGACCTCCCTAGGCTGTCCTGCCCGACTCGACGCCGAGCCCCTGTCCGGGGTTGACAGCCGCGACGGACTTTCCGGGAGGTCAGTTGCGCTCGGCGTGGGCGGCCGGGGCGTGGCGGCTGACGACCGCCTCCACCACCGCGTCGCTGGCGGCCACCGCCCGCACCACGTAGCGGGCGGCGCCATGGGCCGCGGCGTCGAGCTCGAGGCGCCGGCGGCCGTCGCCGGTCAGGCCGTCGGCGTAGAGCAGCACGAAGTAGTAGACGACGCCGGCGTTGGCATGGGCCAGGACCGCGGGGTCCTCGTCGGTGCGGACCTGGCCCAGCTCCTGGCCCTCGGCCAGCAGCGTGATGGCGTCGTCGGCCAGCACGCGGCGCGAGTGCGAGCGGGTGTCCCGCAGCCGCTGGTCGCCCCGCAGCTGGCTGGAGATGATGCCGTAGAGCCGGTGGTTCTCGCCGATGAACCGCACCGACTCGGCCGTGGCCACATAGAGCCGGCCCACCGGGTCCTCGACGCCGTCGACCGCCCGGCTGAGCGCCCGCCGCAGCCGCCGCCCCATGTCGGCGACGATCTCGCGGAACAGCGTCTCCTTGTTCTCGAAGTACCAGTAGACGAGGCCCTTGGCCACCCCGGCCGCGTCGGCGATGTCGACCATGCGGGTGTTCTCGTAGCCGCGCTTCGCGAACAGGTACTCGGCGTGACGGAGGAGCTCCGCCTTGCGGTCCTGGCCGTGGCGCGTCAAGGCGCGAGCATCCGACACCGCCGACAAGCTAGTTCGCGGTTAGCACATCGTGCTGGAGGGTTTACCGCCGGCGGCGGGCGAGCACCTCCTGCACCAGGCTCACGGCCAACCGGCCGTCCCGGGTCCAGAGCGAGCCGCGAGCCACACCCCGGGACCGTGCCCCGGCCACCGGCTCCAGCACGTAGAGCAGCCACTCGTCGGCCCGGGCCGGGTGGTGGAACCACATGCAATGGTCGAGGCTCGCCATCATGCGCCGCTCGCGCGGCACACCCAGCGACTGGGCCACCACGCCCACCGGGCCCATGTCCGACAGGAACGCCAGCATCGCGGCATGCAGCATGGGGTCGTCGGGCAGGCGATCGGGCACCCGTACCCAGCGCATGCTGACGCCGGGCGGCGCCCCGGGCGCGGCGCGCGCCTCCAGCGGCCGGCCCCGCATCCACGGCGGGTCGTCGGGCTCGACGCCGTCCTCGGGGGCACCCGCGACGGACATGGGGCTGTCGGGCTGGTGGAGGTCGCCGGGCTCGTCCCGGTGGAACGAGGCGTCGAGGTTGAGGATGGCGTCGCCGCCCTGGACCGCCACCACCCGGCGGGTGGTGAACGAGGTGCCGTCGCGGATGCGGTCCACCACATAGTCGACCGGCTCGTCGTAGCGACCGGGCCGGAGGAAGTAGGCATGGAGGGAGTTCACGCCGTGGTCGGCCTTGACCGTGCGCCACGCCGCGCACAGCGCCTGGCTCGCCACCTGCCCGCCGAACAGCCGCGGCGGGCCGACCCGCCCCCATCCAGGCGGCCCCGATCCGGCGCGCCGGCGGGGCACCGTGCGGTAGGTGTCGGGCTCGGTGGGCGTGAGCTCGAACAGCTCACGCACCCGAGCCGCATGGTCCTGCGGCACTAGGACAGCCGCTCGACGACGGTGGCCATGGCCATGCCGCCCGCCGCGCACATGGTCTCCAGGCCCCACTGGCCGTCGCCGCTGCGCAGGTCGTTGATCAGCGTGGTCATGATGCGGGCGCCGGTCATGCCGAAGGGGTGGCCGAGGGCGATGGCGCCGCCGTGCGGGTTGAGCTGGCGCTCGATGTCGATGCCGGTGTTCTCGCACACGGGGAGGACCTGAGCGGCGAACGCCTCGTTGAGCTCGACGAAGTCGATGTCCTCGATGGACATGCCGGTGGCCTTGAGCACCTTGCGCACCGCGTCGATGGGCGCCACGCCCATGATCTCGGGGTTGTTGCCCGAGTATGCGGTGGCCACGATGCGGACCAGGGGCTCGAGGCCCAGCTCGTCGGCCTTCTGGCGGCTGGTGATCAGCACGGCGGCCGCACCGTCGTTGAGCGGGCAGGCGTTGCCCGCGGTCACCGTGCCGCCCTCCTTGAACGAGGGCTGCAGCTCGGCGAGGCGCTCCAGCGTGGTGCCGGGCCGGGGGCCGTCGTCGCGGGAGACGACGGTGCCGTCGTCCTTGGTCACGGGGCTGATCTCCACGTCGAAGTGGCCCGACTCCTGGGCCGCCACCGCGCGGTCCTGGGACAGCTTGGCGAAGGCGTCCATGTCCTCCCGGGACACGCCGTACTGCTCGGCCACGTTCTCGGCCGTCATGCCCATCGGGATGTAGACGAACGGGAACCCGCTGTCGCGCCCCAGCAGCTTGGGGTTGAGCCCGCCGGGGCCGAGGCCGCGGCCACGGCCGCCGCCCCCGCGGCCGCCACCTTCCTGGCCCTCGGGCGCCGGCGGCCGGGACGTCTTCTCCACCCCGCAGGCGATGTACATGTCGCCCTCGCCCACCTTCACCGCGTTGGCCGCGGCGGTGATGGCCTGGAGCGACGATGCGCAGAAGCGCTGGACCGTGTGGGCGGACACCGAGTGCGGGAACCCGGCCAGGAT
>JBKPRV010000373.1:0-12209 GCA_046734715.1 Actinomycetota bacterium
GGCGGCACCCGCACGGCGGGTGCCGTCATCGCCCGGTCGCGGCCACCGGGCCGGTCCATGCCTCCCACATCTCCGCCAGGAACCGCTCGATCTCACCCACCAGCCGCCGGGGACGGAGCCGCAGCTCCACGATGCTCCTCGCCTTCACCAGCCGGGCATCCGGCATCTGTCGCACCAGGGCGGCGGCGTCGCTGAACGGGTGGATGAGGTCGGCGCGGTGGCCGAGCACCAGGGTCGGGGCCTGAACGCCGCGACGCTCCTCGACCGTCGGTACCGTCGGTCCCACCAGGATGCCGTGGAGCACCGCAGTGGTCACCTCCGGGGGAGACGTCAGCGGTGCGAGCACGCCGCCGACGAGCTCGCTCCGGCCGCGGCTCGCCCACGCCGCCACCCGGCTCACGATCCGAGCGGCGGGCAGCGCGTAGTGCACAGCGAGCAGCGCCGGCACGAACGTCAGCGCCGCCGCGGGGACGGCCCGCTCCAGCACCGGCATCTCCAGCACGAGCCCCTGGACTCTCTCGGGGTGGCCCACAGCGACGTGCAGCGCCACGTTCGCGCCCAGGGACAGGCCACCGACCACCGCCCGCTCGACCCGCAGGTGGTCGAGCAGCGCCACGACCTGCTCGGCGTACACGTCGAGCCGATACTCGGCGGCGTGCACCGGCTTGTCGCTGGTGCCGTGACCGAGCAGGTCGAGCAGGACGACCCGGTGCCCGCCTCGCGCCAGCGCCCGCGCCACACCGCGGTTGAGCCGAGTGTCCATGAGCAGGCCGTGCAGCAGCACCAGCACACGGTCGCCGTCGCCGTAGGTCTCGTAGCCGAGGCGTCGCCCGTTCCAGACGAACGAGCGCAGGACGGGGTCGCTCATCGTGCGTACATCTCCTCGAACAGCTCGTCGAAACGTTGAACTCCTCCTTCCGGTCGGCTCGTCCTGACGGTACGGGCGGACGCCTGCGAGGAGCAGGGCCGGAGGTCCCATTGTCCGGCCCTGCCCGGGGACCTTGGGCTCTATCGTGCCGCCGGCGGCGGCGTGCACAGTGGGCGCGTGCCTCCCCGCCGGTTGTCCGCCGCCGACAGCCTCATGTGGCGCATCGAGAGCGACCCGGTGCTGCGCTCGCCCGTCCTCGTGGTCGGCCTCCTCGACCGCTCGCAGCCGCTCCGCGGATGCCTCGTCGCCGCCCTCACCGAGGTCGTGGCGCTCGGCCGCCACACGAAGCCCTCGCCCCGGCCCGCCTGGGCAGGATCAGGCCTGTGCTGATCCGCTGGCTGGCGCGGGGCATGCACGACGTGCCCGAGTCCGCCGACTGGCTCGCGCCCTCGGAGTCGGCGCGCCTCGCTGGCCTGCGCTTTCCCAAGCGCCGGACCGAGCTGCGGCTGTCTCGCTGGACCGCCAAACTCGCCCTCGCCCGCGCACTGGAGCTGGACGCCGACGCCGGCACGCTCGCCAGCATCGAGATCCGGGCCGCATCCACGGGCGCCCCCGCGGCGTTCGTGAGAGGGCGGCCCGCGCCGGTTGCCGTCTCCCTGACCGACCGCGCCGACTGGGCGGTGTGCGTCGTGGGGCCCCGCGACCTCGCGGTGGGCTGCGACTTGGAGCTGGTGGAGCCGCGGACAGACGCCTTCGTGCGCGACTGGCTGACACCGGCCGAACAGGAGATGGTCTTCGACACGGCCCCGGGCGAGGAGCGGCAACTTCTCGCCAACCTCGTGTGGTCGGCCAAGGAGAGCGCCCTGAAAGCACTCGAGACCGGGCTGCGCCGGGACACCCGCTCAGTCGAGGTCGACGTCGTCGACCGGGCGGGCCATGAGCGGTGGGCCCGCCTCCTCGTGCGGGCCGAGGAGGGCCTCGCCTTCCCCGGCTGGTGGCGGCGCTACGGCGACTTCGTGCTGACGTGTGCCACCGGCGCCGACTGGGACCCACCGGTCAGCATGGAGGACCCGCCGCGCCTGGCCGGCGCGACGCCGTCCCACTCGTGGCTGGGCGATTCGGGGGACGGGTAGATCGCTGCGGTGGTGCACACACGCGCGACGACATCCTCCGGCGCATGGCCGCTCGCCAGAGCAAGGCAGGTGTCGCCCCTGCGCCGCCTGCGTTCCTGGGAGCCGGGGGAACCCCGACCCCGGACCGACGTCGGTCAGGCCTGCCGGTCGGCGGCCTCCACCCGGGCGGCGAAGCCGTCCAGGTCGGCGACGGTGGGCTCGTGGGTCCAGACCTCCGCGTCACGCAGCAGGTCTGCGTAGCGCTCGGCGTCGGCCGGGGAGACGAGCACGCGGATCGGCACGTCCGAGCGCGCCAGCTCCTGGTAGCGACGCAGGATCGCCTGGTGGTGGCTGCGCCGGAGGTCGAGCTTGAACACGATGCCGTGCGCCCCGGAGAACAGCGGGCAGCCGCGCTCGTCCAGCAGCGGGCACACCGTTCCCAGCGGCGGGCCGTGGCACATGTGCACCGGATGGCCCATCCCCTCCAGCGCCGCCCGGTCGAACTCGCCGTCGGCGCCGGGAGGGACGTCCAGGAGCACCACGCCCTCAGGCAGATCGTCCATGACGGGCCTCCTTTCGTTTGGTCGTGCCCACACCCGCGAGGTCGAGCAGTGTCGCCAACGCGGCCTCCGTGCCGCCGGCGATGACCTCGATGTCGGGGGCGGTGTCGTAGTCGCCGGTGACGGCGAAGTGGAGCTTCCCGTTGTACGACAGGATGGCGACGCCGATGCGGACACCGGGCCCGATCGGGACGTACGGCAGGTACTCCAGCATCTCCCGTCCGGCGAAGAAGAGCGGGAACTGCGGGCCGGGGACGTTGGTGGTCACGGTGTTCATGGTCCGCTGCGGCACCCGCGACAGCAGCCGGGACACAAGCCGGGTGCCCTGCCCCATGAACGCCGGCGGCACCGCGGCGGCGAGGTGGGTGAGTGCCTTGCCGGCCTCGGCCTCGTGCGACTGCTTCAGCCGGTCCATCTCGGCGTGGACGGCCGCCAGGCGCTCCAGGGGGTCGTCGATGTGCACGGGCAGGTCCAGGAAGATCGCGGAGACCTCGTTGTCGTAGACGCCCTGGCCCCTCTCCTCGCGCACCGACACCGGCACGAGCGTGCGCAGGGACATCCGCTCGGGGTCCTCGCCGCGGGCGACGATCAGGTCGCGGAAGCCGCTCGTGACCGCGGCCACCACGACATCGTTGACCGTGCCGCCGAACGCCTTGCGGATCGTGCGGATGTCGTCGATCGTGCCGCCGGCGTAAGTCCACCGGCGGTGTGGACCGATGGTCCCGTCGAGCGACGTCGGCGGCGTGGGTCGGAGCGCCGAGCCGTACCCACGCAGCCCGCTGGCGACGGTCCACCCCCGGGCCAGTGCCCGCCGGGGAGACAGCAGCGACCCGACCACCCCCCGGAGCTGCTCGGCCGGGCGGGCCACGATGTTGACCGCACCGTCCACGGCTAGCCGCAGCGCCGAGGGCTCCGGCTCGGGCTCCCAGCCGTCGACGACCGCGGGCGGCGGCTCCCGCTCGAGGTCGAGCACCACGGCCATCAGGTCGACGCCCGCCACCCCGTCGACCATGCAGTGGTGGATCTTGCTGATCACCGCCCACTGGCCGCCGGCCAGGCCCTCGACGACCCATGCCTCCCACAGCGGTCGGGACCGGTCCAGCTCCTGGGACATCAGCCGGCCCATGAGCCGGCACAGCTCGGCCTTCCCGCCGGGGGGCGGTAGCGCGCTGTGGCGCACGTGGTACTCGATGTTGAAGTGGGGATCGTCGATCCACAGCGGGCGGCGCAGGTCCATCGGCAGGAAGCGCACGCGCTGGCGGTAGCGGGGGACGAGCGGCAGCTTCGCCCGGATCCGGTCAACCAGCTGGTCGTAGGCGGGCGCCGGCCCCTCGAACAAGGCGCAGGACGCGATGTGCATGTGCGCGATCCCATCCTCGAGGTAGAGGAACTCGGCGTCAAGGGGGTTCATGCGGTCCATGGCAGGCTCCTTGGGGCCAGTAGACGCTTCCCACGCCGGCTCGGGCAGAGGCGAAGGTCCCTAGCGGGCGGGGGCGCGGCCCATGCCCCGCTCCAGGGCGTCGACCAGGTACGGCCTCAGGCCGGAGGCGGGGATGATCCGGTCGACCGACCCCATCTCGCGGGCGCGCTCGATGCTGTGGACTGCGTCGAACTCGCGGGCCACCTCGCCGAGCTTCTCCGACCGGACCGCCTCGGTGACCGTCCGCAGCTCCCGCCCCTGCGCCTCGACGACCCGCGGGTCGGCGTCGGTGCGGGCCCGGACCTCCCGGGCAAACACCACCGCCGCCGCGGGCGCGCCGCCGATCACCGAGGCATAGGAGCCCTCGACCGCGACCACCTCGAGGTTCTCGTTGAGCCGCTTGGAGAACACGACGAACGCGCCGCCGTGGTAGCGCGAGATGACCGCGAACACGATGGGGCCGTCGAAGTTGGTCACGGCCCGGCCGATCTCGGCGCCGTACTCCAGCTGGCGCGACCGCATCGACTCGGGGGAGCCGTCGAAGCCCGAGAGGTTGGCGAGCACGACGACCGGGCGGTTGCCGCTGGCGGCGTTGACGGCCCGCGCCACCTTCTTGGACGACTGGGGGAACAGGGTGCCGGACGTCCACGCGGTGGGCCCGTCCCCGGGCACCAGCCCTTCGCGCGCCACCGGACGCGACTCGAACCCGATCAGGCACACCGGGATCCCGCCGATGTGGGCATCCCACACGACCGCGGTGTCGGCGTGCTGCCAGCGACCCCAGCGTTCGAGGGGGCGATGGTCCTGATCGCTGACCGCCCGCATGACCGAGCGGATGTCGAAGGGCTTCTTGCGCTCGGCGTTCCGGACGGCCGAGAAGACGTCTCCCACCGTGGTGAAGTCGCTACCCTCGACCAGGGCGTGAGGCGACCGGCAGACGTCCCGGTCGACCGGGTCGGCCGTCGCCGCCCGGCGGGGGAAGCGCTCCCCGGGGACGACGTAGGTGTGGGCGTAGTGGCCGAACAGGATCTCGCACGCCGACTCCAGGTCCGCCGCCCGGTACTGGGCCTGCCCGTTCGGTCCCATGATGCGCTCGAACCCGCCGATGCCGAGGTTGTCCTCGGCCGACACGCCGCCCGAGAAGTCCAGGGCCTGCTTGCCCGTGAGCACCATCGCGCTCTCCGGCAGCATGACCAGGATCCCCCGGGTGTGCATGAGCATGGTCGCCTCGGCGTTCCAGTAGGGCTGCGCCCCGACGTTGATGCCGGTGACCACGACGTTGATCTCGCCACCCGCCTGGGTGAACGTGACGATGCGCCGCAGCACGTCGCCGATCCAGTCCATGTTCTCGGTGCCGCTCGACATGGAGATGCGGGCGCCGGAGGACACCGCGAACCACTCGACCGGCACCCCGAGGCGTTCGGCCAGGTCGAGGGCGGAGACGATCCGCCTGCACTCCGCCTCGGCCAGCGAGCCGAGGCTGCGGCTCGGGTCCCCGGCGATGAGCACCCGCCGCATGCCTTCCGGAACGGTGGGCACGACGTTGCGGATGACCCCGACGACGAGGTTGGCGGTGTTCCCGCCCGGGGCCCGGTCGACCGGCACGAGGCGGCCCTCGCCGTCGAGGTCGTGCTCGACGAAGTCCCCGGCGGGGAAGTCGGATGCCGCGCCCTCCGGCGGCGTGAGCAGCCGGATCAGCTCGAAGGGGTACACCCCGCTCCGCCGCTGGGTCTGTAGGACCCGCAGGCGGTAGTCGTCGAGGGGCTCGATCGGCTCGTCGTCGGGCTCCTCCCGGCGGACGACCACGCCGCGGGCCCCGGGATTGGTGACGTGCAGGTCGGCGTCCCGCAGCGTGCCGTCCGTTCCGGCGATGCGCACCCGCGCGACCACCCGCTCGATGCCCAGGCCCTCGATGGCCGGCGCCAGCCGGTGGGCCAGGTGGCGCCACAGCCCGACCGGGACGGTCCAGGGCGGCCGGACGTGCAGCAGCACCACGTTCTCCAGCAGCCTCCGGCCCGGCGGGCGGTGCGACTGGAACCGCCGGATGCCCGACAGAGCGTCCGCCAGGATCCGGTCGAGCAGCGGGAACCCCACCACCTCCCCCGCATCGTCCCGGGCGGGCGTGAGGTCACGCACCTCGGCCAGAGCGAACAGGCGCTCGTCCTTGGGGTTGTCGCGGGCGACGCCATGGAAGAGGTAGACGTCCTCCGCGGAGTCGAGACGGGTGATGTCGAAGCGGCGCAGCCGATCGAGGTTGAGCCGCTTCGCCAGCATCGGGTGCATGTTCCGGTAGAGCGGGTCCTCGACCAGACCGTCCGCTCCCGGCCGGAAGCAGTAGTGGTAGGTGACCGGCAGCCGCGGGCCCGGGGGCTCGGCCGTGATGGTGACGTCGACCCGGTGCGCCGGCCGGCCGGAGTCGCCGGCCCCAAGGGTGCGACGCAGCGCCTCCGCCACGGCGTCGACGTCGCCCGACTCCCCGGCCTGCCACAGGTGCACGTCGAGGAGGGGGAGGATCTGCTCGGGAACGCCCGCCAGGTGGGTGGCCACGGCGCCAACGATGGCCGGCAGCGCGTCGACGGTGCCGTACGCCACCATCAGGCGGTGGTGCCCGCCGGCGTGGGCGTAGTCGGCCACCGCCATCGGCACGCCGTCCGCGTCGATCAGGGCGAGGTCGGCCAGGTCTCGGATCCGGTAGTAGCGCCGGGCGGCCACCTCGAGGACGACGTCACGCTCCCGGCCGCTCCCCTGCTTGTACCGGCGCAGGAGCGCCGGGCGCATGGGCTGGGGGCAGGCGACGAGGGCCGCCAGGTGGCGCTCCCTCTCCACCGCGGTCGCGCCGGCGGCCAGCGCGTCGAAGTGGCGATCCATCTCGGCGTACAGCTCGGCCTGGGCCCGGGCCAGCACCGGCTCGTCGAAGAACCGGAACCGGACGTCGCGGGCCAGGTCCATGAGGGCGGGGTAGCGGCCCTCGGTCGCCGCCACCAGGTGGTCGAGGAGGTCCCGCAGCTCGCCGCCCGCCAGGACGAGCAGCTCGCCGCGGTGGGCGAGCCGCCGGTCGAGGATGGCGGCGACGGCGGGGAGCAGCTCGTCGAGCCGCTGCTGAGAGCGGTACAGGCGCATCAGTGCGTCCTCGACCCGGGTCGCGGGGCCCAGCTTCTCGATCCCCTGGCGGCGCAGCACGCCGAGGAGCCGGTCGAGGAACGGCGCCGGCAGCCCCTCGCCCCCCGCCCCGTACGTGCGCAGGCAGGTGAGGAGGTGCTCCTCCGGCGCCCGGACGCGCTCGCCGGTCACCTCCTCCGTGGGCTCGGGCCGGCGGCGGGAGACGGCGCACACGTCCGCGAACAGGCGCAGGATCTCCTCCTCGCCCCGGAGGCGGACCGCATCGTCGGGCGGCAGGCCCGCCCACGGGTCCTCCCCGCCCTCGATCCGCCCCATGGCCGCCGGGTCCAGGTCGTAGCCGAGGAGGTACCCGCGCAGGGCCTCGAACGCCTCGTCCTCGCGGGTCGGACCGAAGTCGAGCGCGACCGGGGGATCGGGACCGGGCTCGTCCGTCTGCAAGGGCTCGAGCTGGAGCAACGGATCACCGGAGTCGACCTGCTCGTTCGCTGCCACCAGCACCGACCGCACCCGCCCGGGGAACGCTGCCGTCACCGCGGACTCCATCTTCATGGCCTCCAGCACGACCAGCGTGTCGCCGACCGCCACCCGGTCCCCCGGCCCCACCGCCACCGACACGACCACGGCGGGCGCCGGCGAGCGGACGACCCCGCCCTCGTCGCGGGCGATGGTGTGAGTGACGCCGTCGACCTCGGTCACGTGGACGGGCCCGGCCAGGGCGGACAGCACCCGGTGCCGGCGGCCGCGCACCACGACCCTCCGCTCGACCTCGCCGAGCCGTTCGACGGCGACGTCGACGACGCCCCGGCCGGTCGCGACCCGGTAGCCGTCCGGACCGACCTGGTACACCTGCAGCGCGTACTGGTGACCGCGGTACCGGAACTCGATGCGGCGGCCCACTTCGGCGGGCGGCCCGGGCCGCCCGCGCGCGACCTCGGCGTAGAACGACGACCGGTCCAGCGCGTGCTCCACGTCGGAGGCCTCCACGGCCGCGCTGACCAGCGCGACGTCCGCGTGGCGCGGCTCCAGCAGCTCGCCCTGCCGTCCCTCGTCGTCGAGCCACCCGGTGTCGTAGCGGCCCGCCACGACGTCCGGATGCCGGAGCAGGGCGAGCAGGAACGCCTTGTTGGTCCGGCCGCCCTCCACGATCACCTGGGTCTGCTCCAGCGCCCGCGCCAGCCGGGCGCGGGCCTCGTCCCGGTCCCGCCCCCAGGCCAGGACCTTGGCGATCATCGAGTCGAACTCCGCGGCGATCTCGTCCCCCTCGGTGACACCCGTGTCGACCCTCACACCGGGGCCGGACGGGGGGCGGAACCAGCGGATCCGGCCCGGGGCCGCCACGAAGCCGTTGTCGGGGTCCTCGGCGTTGAGACGGGCCTCGAAGGCATGGCCCGTGGCGGCCGGAGGCTCTCCGTCGAGGCGGCCGCCTCGGGCCAGCTCGATCTGGAGCTTGACCAGGTCGAGCCCCGTGGTCAGCTCCGTCACCGGGTGCTCGACCTGGAGGCGGGCGTTAATCTCCATGAAGTACCAGCGCCCCGTGGCGGGCGTGTACAGGAACTCGACCGTACCTGCGCTGGTGTAGCCCGCCTGCCGGCACAGCTCCGCCGCCTGGCAGCGGATCTCCGCCTCCTGCTCCGGGGGGAGCAGGGTGCACGACGACTCCTCGATCACCTTCTGGTGGCGCCGCTGGAGCGTGCAGTCGCGCACGCCCACGGGCCACACGGCGCCGTGGTGGTCGGCGATCACCTGGACCTCGACGTGGCGGGCGCCGCTTATCTCCTGTTCCAGGAACACCGTCGGATCGCCGAAGCCGTGGCGGGCCTCGTGCCGGGCAGTCTCCAAGGCGCCGGGCAGCCCGGCGGAGTCCGTGACCCGCCGGATGCCGTGGCCGCCGCCGCCACCGGTGGCCTTGACCAGCAGCGGGTAGCCGAGGCGAGCGGCGGCGCGCGTGGCCTCGTCGGGGTCCGTGACCGGCCCACCGCTCCACGGCACCACGGGGACCCCGGCCTGTTCGGCCAGCCCCTTGGACCGGATCTTGTCGCCGACCCGCCGCATGGCTTCCCCCGACGGGCCGATGAAGACCACTCCCAGCTTGTCGCACAGGTCGACGAAGTCGGCCTGCTCGGCGACGAAGCCCCACCCCGCCCAGGCGGCGTCGGCGCCCGTGGCGACGAGGGCCTGCTCCAGCCGGGCGTGGTCGAGGTAGCAGCTCGCCTGCTGTCCGATGCAGTAGCCCTCGTCGGCCTCGCGCACGAACCACGAGCGCCGCTCGGCCTCGGTGTAGAGCGCGATGGTCGTCAGCCGTTCGCCGCCCGCCCGGTTGAGCTCGGCCACTGCGTTGATGAAGCGCATGGCCGGCTCACCCCGGTTGACGATGGCGATCCGTTGGAACGGCATGGTGCCCTCCTGAGCACGAGTTCCTGGCGTGGGCCGGGGCCGGCTCACCCCATGGCGGCCGCCAGCGGCGCCTGCCGCTCGGCGTCGACCCCCCCGGGGAGCTCGACCGTGCGGTAGCCGTGCACCTCGACGAGGACCGTGCCGGCCTCGTCGACCACGCGGCCGTCGAAGCCGCCGCCGTTCGTCTCCACCATCGCCTCCACCCGGCCGCCCGGCTCGCCGGCGGGGTGGAGCACGACCCGGTCCACGTGCTGGGGCAGACCGAACCGCCCGTGGTGCCCGATCTCCCAGATGCCGGCGGTCTGGAAGACGAGCTCGATCAGCCGCGGCGATGCGACCTCGAGGCGTTCGGCCGGAACGTGGTCGGCCGGGAGATCCGCCGCCATCAGCCCGACCGGGCCCCGCTCGCCCCGCCACGCCCGTTCCAGCACCTGGTAGGCGGGACCGTGGAAGTAGACGTCGTAGATGGCGTCGGCCGTGGTGCCCTGGCCGTCCGGCGTGGGCGGCGGCGCGGTGACCTCCGGCCGGACCGGTGCCCGGTCCAGGCGCACCCGGCCGGTGAAGTGGGTGGTGACCTGGGGCTCGGCCTGCCCGGCCAGGAGGCGGCTGCCCACCAGCCGGCAGTCGGCGACGAGCTGGTCGCCCTCCGGCCGGAACGTCGCCGTGATCGTCAGCGTGCGGGGCTCGGACCGGTAGAACTTGCACGGCGCCAGGAACTCGACGTCCTCGACGGCGACGGCGCGCCATCCGGGGAGGGGCAGCGCCGCCACCTCCGCGAACGCCTCGATCCCCATCACGCCCGGCAGCACGGGCGTGCCGTCGATCCGGTGATCGCCGAGGAACGGCTGCTCCTCGGGGTCGAGGGCCGTCTCGACGACCAGGCCGCCGTGAACGCCCATGGCCGTGACCTGGCCGACCATCGGGCCCGAGGTGGCCGTGTCGAACCGGGCCGGGTCGACACCGCCCCGCTCGGCCCGCTCCTCGCCCATCATGCCCAGGCGCCCCGCCACCACGATCTCGCCCCGCGTGGCGCCGGCGGTCAGCTCCCGCCGGACCGTCGGGACGCCGACTTCCGGCGGCAGCATCTCGATCCCGGCCGCCGCCATGACCGTGGGGATCGAGCCCCGCGCCGCCATGCCGATGCCCGCCCACGCCGTCCAGTCGATGACGATGGCGCGCGTGGCCGGCCGGGTGATCCGCATGGCCGAGGCCAGCTTGCACAGCAGGTCGTTCGCCGCTGCGTAGTCGGTCTGGCCGACGTTGCCGAACCGGCCGGCCACTGAGCTGAAGGCCACCGTGGCGCCGAGCGGCAGGTCACCGATCGCCGACATCAGGTTGAACCAGCCGTCGGCCTTGACCCCGAACACGAGGTCGTACTCCGCCGGCTCCTTGTCGGGCAGGGCGTGGCTGATGTCCAGGCCCGCGGCGTGCAGCAGCACGTCGATGCGGCCGTCGCCCCCTGCCACCTCGCCGATCACGTGGGCGACTGCGTCCGCGTCGGTCAGATCGACGCGGTGGTAGTAGGCCTGGCCGCCGGCGGCGTGCACGGCGTCGATGGCGGCCCGGGCGGCGGCGAGCCGCTCGATCCGGGCCAGCTCCCGGTCCACCATCACCGGGGTGGGCCGCCCGCCGGCGGCGCGGAGCCGCTGGATGAGGTCGGCCTTGAGGCCCTCGCGGTCGGTGGCGAAGCGCCCTGTGTCGGCGTCGTCCGGATCTGGCTCGGGCGCCAGGTCGAGCAGGTGGAAGATGCCGCCCGACGCCGCGGCGAGGTCCTGCGTGATGGCCGACACGATGCTGCCGGCGGCGCCGGTCACCACGAACACCGTGTCGCGCCCGAGCACCATGCCCTCGCCCGGCTCGTCGGCCGCGGGCCGCTCCTCGAGGGTCACGGTCCATCGCAGCCCGCCGGAGTAGCCGACCTCGAGCGCGCCGGGGTCGCGGAGCGCCTCGGCCACGAGCAGGTCGGCCACGTCGGCCACGGCGTCGTCCGCGCCGACGTCGACCGCCTTCACCAGGGCATCGGGCCGCTCCCGGGCGTACGCCTTGGCGAAGCCGGTGACCGCGCCACCCAGGGGCGCGTAGGCGCCCGCGTCGTCGTAGCCGTGGCGACCGCCGAGCCGGGTGGCGACCACGAAGAACGTGCCCGGCCGCGAGATCTGGTCGTACAGCCGCCGCATCGTGGCGTGCAGGAGCTTGACCCGCGCCCGGCTGGCCTCGCGCCAGGTGGCCAGGTCCATGTCCTCCAGCGCGCCCTCGTGGTCGAGAGCGACCAGCCAGAACACGCCGTGGACCGGGCCCGCGTCCAGCCAGCCGTCGAGGCGGGCGACCAGGTCGCCGGCGTCGGGTCGGTCGGTCACCGTGAGCACCTCGACGCCCCGGGCGCCCAGCCGCTCGGCCAGGGCCGCGCCCACGCCACCGTCGTCGGCCACGACGATCACCCGGGCCCCGGCACCGAGCTCGACCCCGGTGGGGACGCACAGATCGAGCGGGGGACGGATGGTCGGGACGGGGACCCGCCGCGGCATGCGGTCGGCCTCCGCCACGTCCACGACGTCCACCACCGGCCCCGGCTCCCGCACCTCCACGGGCGCCTGCACCACGGGGGCGCGGTCACGCACGAAGCCGACCACGTGCGCCAGCGTCGGGTAGTCCCGCAGCTTCAACCGGTCGTCACGCTCGATCCCGAACCGCTCCCGGATCAACGCGAACACCTCGGCCTGCTTCACCGTGTCGAT
>JBKPRV010000374.1:0-11110 GCA_046734715.1 Actinomycetota bacterium
GTGAGCCTCGCCGACCACCTCCCGCAGCGCCGCCCGCGCCGCCCGCAGGCGGGTGTCGGCCGCAGCCAGCCCGGCCATCGCCATCGGATCGTCGCCGAGCTGGCCCCGGCGGGCGGTCCGCCCTTCCCGGGCCTGGCGGCGCACCTCGTCCAGCGCGCCCCGGGCGATCCCGAGCGGGACGGCGGCCAGGGTGGGCAGCAGCGCGGTGTAGATCGGCAACCGCCACAGCGGGCCCTCGGCCCAGGGCCGGTCGGCGAACGTGCACGAGCGGTCCAGGTCGAAGCGCACGCCGGCGACCGAGACGTGATGGCTGCCGGTGGCACAGAGGCCGAGGACGTCCCAGGTGTTCTCCACCTCGACGTCGTCCAGGGCCACGAAGCACACCCGGGGCACGGGCTGCGTCGAGCCGTCATCCGCCTCCACCAGGGCGCCGAGCCCGATCCAGGCACTGTGCAGGCAGTTGCTGGCGAACGGCCAGCGCCCGCTGAGCCGGCGCGCGCCGTCGGGGCCGCGGGCGAGCCGGCCGTAGGGGCCGAACATGGTGGCATTGCCCTGGTCGGGGTCGGCGAACACCGTGCGGGCCGCGGCCTCGTCGATGTAGCCGGCGAAAAGGTTGCTGCCCGAGGCGATGACCGAGCACCAGGCGGTGCTGCCGTCGACCGCGGCGATGCGCTCGACGATGTCGACTGCATCGAGGACCGGCGCCTCCAGGCCGCCCAGCGCCGCCGGCACGGCCAGCCGGTGGACGCCGGACGCCCTCAGCGCGGCCACCAAGTCGTCATCCAGGCGGCCCTTCCGCTCCATGTCGTTGGCCCGCTCGGCCACGAGGGGAAGCAAGCGCTCGACCGCGGAGCGCACGTCGGTCGGGGTGGGGAGCACGCCGGCCAGCGTGCCACTCAGCCGGACCCGGTGACAGTGGTGCCTTCGTTCTAAGGCGTGCTGCGGGATGTCCGTGGCCGACGACGCACCGTGCTGGTCTTGTGCAGCAGGCGCACCCGGTAGTTGACGCCCCGGTCGGACGACCAGGGCGAGTACGGCGCCATGAGCAGGCCGCTGAGCGCCAGCAGCGCGGTGTCGTAGTTGACCCGCCAGCCCGCGAAGTCGCGCCAGGCCTGGTCCCGGTCCTGCTTCATGGGGACGTGCAGCTCCTGCAGCTGTTCGCACACGTCGTCGAACTCCTCGCGCGTGATGGAGATGGGATCCGTCGGCGCGGGGTCGGGGTCGTAGGGGATGTCGTAGGACCCGGCGATGCGCCTCAGTGCCAAGTACCCGGAGCGGACGCACAGTTGGGCTTGCCACGAGCGGGGCAGGTCGATGGCGGCGAGCCGCAGCGAGGCGGCGTCCAGTACCGCCCCCGCGGCCGTGACCCACGAGCGCCCGTGGTGAGGGCTGCGGAAGAACGACAGCGCCAGGTACGACGTGTGGGACTCCTCCAACTCGGTGAACCACCGCTCCCACTCGAGCCAGAAGCCGTCCAGGTAGTCGATCCAGCCGATCACCTTGGCCCGCCGGAACATGGCCACCGGCGTGGGGGGCGTGCCGGCCCGCACGTCGAGCTGGGACACCAGCGTCTCTCGCCGGGAGAACAGCTGGTACATGGTGGGGAGGAAGCTGATGAGCAGGGCCACCAGCCCGAGCCCGATGGTGGCCTCCACGAACATGACCACGATGACCGGCGTGTGGTGGTCGACGGCGAAGCCGAGCGTCAGCAGCGAGGAGCCCGACTGCTCGAAGCTGGCCTCGAAGAAGTCCACGCCCAGCGCCCAGTAGATGGGCACGAAGCCCAGGATCACCAGCGCCACCCACGCCAGCGGCAGCGTGAGCAGGGCGAAGGGCGCGAAGCGGGACATGATCCGGTCCGCTTCCTCCCACGTGCGCGCCCGCCGGACCCGGAAGTCGAACGGCCGCCGCACGGTGACGAACACCCAGCGGGCCAGCATCACCGGCTCCGCCCGCGGCACCACGACCGACTTGAGCGCGGAGGCGATGGTGCCGAGCACGACCGTGGCCCCGGCGAAGAAGGCCAGCACCCGGAGCACGGCGGTCATCGCGGCGGGAGCCTACCGGCGCCTCCTCGGTCCGGGGACCGGCGCGTCGAACCGGAGGAATCCCTTGGGGGCCCAGGGATTCCTCCGGTTCCGGTGATCGGGCGATCAGGCGGCTTCCGGCTCGAGCACGGGCGGGAGCTCGGGGGCACGGCCGGGCTCGTAGTCCGGCTCGGGCAGGGCGGCGCCGCCCTCGACGTCGAGGCGGGGGAGCAGCCGGTCCAGCCAGCCCGGCAGCCACCAGTTCCAGTCGCCGAGCAGCTTCATCGTGGCGGGCACCAGGATGATGCGGACGACGGTGGCGTCGATGAGCACCGCGCTGGCCAGGCCGACGCCGAACATCTTGATGACCGGGTCGTCGCCCAGCACGAAGGCGGCGAACACGCTGATCATGATGAGCGCCGCCGAGGTGATCACCCGTGCGGTGGCGGCGATGCCCTCGACCACCGCGGTGTCGTTGTTCCGCCGCGCGAGGTACTCCTCGCGCACCCGGGTCAGCAGGAAGACCTCGTAGTCCATCGACAGCCCGAACAGGATGGCGAAGAGCATCATCGGCATGAACGACACGATCGGCACGGTCTCCTCCACGCCGAACAGGCCCTTGCCCCAGCCCCACTGGAAGACGGCCACGATGATCCCGTAGGCGGCGCCGATCGACAGCAGGTTCATGGCCGCGGCCTTGAGCGGCACGGCGAGGGACCGGAACACCATCATCAGGAGCAGGACCGACAGCAGGATCACCGCCCCCACGAACCAGGGCAACCGGCTCGCCAGGTGGTCGGACAGGTCGATGTACATGGCCGTCTGGCCGCCGACGTAGACATCGGTCCCGGGGACGCCGGCCAGCGCCTGGGGGATCACGTCGTCCCGGAGCCGGTGCACCAGATCGGTGGTGTCGCCGGCTTGCGGGGCGGTGGTGGGGACGACCCGCAGCACGGCCGCGGTCCCCTCCGCGTTGGCCTGCGGCGGGGCGACGGCGGCGACCCCAGGGTCGTCGCCCACCGCGTCCACCAGCGGCGCGAGGTCGTCGACCGTGGCGCCGTCGAGGTTGACCGAGAGCAGCAGCGGCCCGTTGAAGCCGGGCCCGAAGCCGTCGGCCAGCAGGTCGTAGGACCGCCGGGTGGTCATCGAGTCGGGGCTGGCGCCGTTGTCGGTCATGCCCAGCCGCATGCTGAGCACCGGGGCGGCCAGCAGCAGGAGAGCCAGCGTGCCGCCGACGAGGTAGCGCCACGGGTGCGCCGCCACCTGCCGGCCCCACCGGTGCCAGAACGTCTCGCGGGCCTCGGTCCCCGCTCCGGCACGCCGCCCGGGCAGCCGGATGGCGTCGATCCGGTGCCCGGCGAAGCCGAGCAGGGCGGGCAGCAGCGTGAGCGCGATCGCCACCATCACCGCCACGGTGAGACCGGCCATCAGGCCCATGACCGTGACCGCCGGGATGCCGGCGATGGCGAGCCCGGAGATGGCGATGACGACGGTCGCCCCGGCGAACAGCACCGCCGACCCCGAGGTGGCGATGGCCCGGCCCGCCGCCTCCTCGACGGTCATCCCGCGGTGCAGGTTCTCGCGGTGGCGGGTGACGATGAACAGGGCGTAGTCGATGCCGACGCCCAGGCCGATCATGGCGGCGAGGATCGGCGACACCGAGTTCACGTCCGTGAACGCCGCCACCAGCCCGATGAGGCCGAGGCTGGTGGCCAGGCCCACGATGGCGAGCCCGATCGGCAACCCCATGGCGATGACCGACCCGAAGGCGACGAGCAGCACCACGACGGCGACGAGGATGCCGATCATCTCCTGACCGCTGGGCTCCTCCTGGGCCGCCTCCGTGGGCAGGTCGCCGCCCAGCTCCATCCGCACCGCGGCGCTGTCGTTGGTCTCGGCCATGGTGGCCTCGAGCCGCTGGTAGGCCGCGTCGCGGATGTCCTCCGACGGGCGGTCGTACTGCACGTCGACATAGCCGATGCGCCCGCCGGGGGCGAGCTGCAGCGGGCCTACCGCACCCACGTCGGGCTGGTTGGTCACCTCGGCCGTGGCGGCGGCCACCGCGGCGGCGGTCGCCGGGTCGGACAGGCTGCCGTCCTCGGGGGCGGCGAAGACCAGCTGGGCCGAGGTGCCTGCGGCCGAGGGGAACTCGGCCTCGAGCATGTCGAGCGCCTGCTGGGACTCGACGCCGGGGACCTTGAAGGCGTCGGACGTGCGCCCGCCCCCGATCTGGCTGGCCACGATCACGCCGATGGCCAGGACGGCCCAGGCGAGCAGGACGAGGCGTCGACGGTGAACGGCCGAGCGACCCAGTCGGTACAGGAGGGAGGTCATGTCCTCCACAATCTGTCAGTACACTGCCAGATGTCAATAGAATGCCAAAGACCAATCACGTGACTATCGCCACAGTCATGCCATCATGCAGGGATGTGCCAGGTGACACAGCAGGGCATAATTGCGCCGTGAGGAAAGTCGTGGACGCCGCCGCGAGCCTGCGGGAGCGCAAGAAGGCGCGCACCCGCGAGGCCATCATCGACGCCGCCCTCGACCTGTTCGAGCGCAACGGTTACGACAACACCACCGTCGAGGACATCGCCGCCGCGGCCGAGGTCTCGCCGCGGACGTTCTTCCGCTACTTCGACTCGAAGCTCGACCTGATCATGACCCGCACGGACTCCGCGTCCGATGACTTCGGCCCCCTGCTCGCGGACCGCCCGGCGGGCGAGAGCCTGCTCGACGCGCTCCGCGAGGTGTTGCGGTCCCAGCTGGACAGCCAGATCGACGACCCGCTGGTGCTGCGCGAGTTCCAGGTCATGCTCAGCACCCCGAGCCTGCGCACCATGGCCCGGGAGCACTTCTACGAGGAGGAGGCCGGCCTCGTCCGAGCGGTCGCCGCCCACCTCGGGCTCGACGAGGCCGACCTGGCGGCCCACGTGATCGGCAGCATGATCGCCGGAGCCCTGTGGGCCACGGTCAACTGCTGGATCGCCGAGGGGGCCGACCGCGACCGCATGATGCCGATGCTCGACGAGGCCTTCGCCCTCCTGGACAAGGGCTTGGCCCAGCTGGAGGTGCCGTCCAGCCAACCGTAGGGGTATGTCGTCGTAGGGAGTACCGGTCAGGACCGGGGCGTCGTACGGTCATCCGATGAACCGGAACCACGACATGTGCGGGAGCGAGGAGTGGCGGGCCGTCGTCCGCGACATGATCATCCCGTGGGCCCTCGGCGACGGCGATCTGGGCGATGACGTGCTCGAGGTCGGCCCCGGGTTCGGCGCCACGACGGACGTGTTCCGCGAGCAGGTCGCCCGGCTCACCGCCGTGGAGATCGACCCCGAGCTGGCGGCGCGGCTGCGCGACCGCCTCGCGGGCACGAACGTCGAGGTCGTCGAGGGCGACGCGACCGCGCTCGACTTCGGGGACGCCCGGTTCTCGGGCGCCACCTGCTTCTCGATGCTCCACCACGTCCCGTCGTCGGAGCTCCAGGACCGGCTCTTCACCGAAGTGGCTCGGGTCATCCGGACGGGTGGGCTGTTCGTGGCCAGCGACAGCCTGGCCTCGGACGAGCTCGCCGCGCTGCACGAGGGCGACACCTACATGCCCATGGACCCGGACGGGCTGGCGGCGCGGCTCGAGCGCGCCGGCTTCGAGCAGGTCGAGGTGCGCACCAACGAGTTCGGGTGGGCGGCACGGGCGAGGGCGCGGAGCTGAACCGGGCCGAACGCGAACGGCGCAGTCGCCCGACCGGGCACGACCTTCGCCTCCCCGGATGGTGGTTGCGATCGGTCGCGGTGACGCCGCCGTCATCTTGGCCTCGCCCAGGGTGTCTGCTACCGTCGCTCCGTTCGATGGGGCGAGCTGGAGGAATGTTGCCCAACCTGTCGGTGTCCGTGCGCGGCGTGTGAGTCGGGGGCTGAGTGAGCGCCACAGCCTGGGACAACGAGCGGCATAGCGGTGGGCACGCGATGGGCGAGACCGTCGTGCCTCTGGAGCAGCCTTCCGGCCGTGAGCTGCCCTCCATCGAGGTCGACGGGATCTCGGCGTCGTACCGCGTCCGGATCGACTCCCGGGACATGATGACGGACATCCGTCGCCTGTTCCGGCGCGTGGACTCCGGTGGCCGGATCATCCCGGCCCTACGGAACGTGTCCTTCAACGTCCCCAAGGGCTCGGTGCTCGCGATCATCGGCCGCAACGGGGCCGGCAAGTCCACGCTCTGCCGGGTGATCACCGGCATCCTTCCACCCGACGAGGGCCGGGTGACGGTACGTGGGCGACTCAACCTCCTGTCGCCCGGCATCGGCTTCAGCCCTGCCCTGTCGGGCCGCGAGAACATCGTCCTGGGTGGGCTGGCCAGCGGCCTCTCGCCCGAGCGGCTCGCCGACATCGCCGACGACATCGCGGAGTTCGCCCAGCTCGGCAGCTACCTGGACCTGCCCCTGCACTCGTACTCGAACGGCATGCGGATGCGGTTGGCCTCATCGATCGCGGTGTTCCTCGACCCGGAGATCCTGCTCATCGACGAGGCGCTCACCGGAGGCGACGCCGCGTTCACCCAGCACATCGCCGAGCGGACGGCGCAGCTCATCGGCCAGGGGCGCACGATCGTGCTCGTGACCCACGGGTTGAGCTCGGTCAAGATGATGGCCACCGAGGCGCTCTGGCTGCACCAGGGCCGGGTCGCCGAGCTCGGCGACACCGACGAGGTGGTCAAGAAGTACATGCGGTACTGCCGGCTCGAGTCCATCGGCTACTCCGACGTGTGACGGGGCGCCCATGACCGCGGTGAGCCAATACAGCGACGTCGAGTACGTATTCGAGCCTCACTCGAACACGATGCCCAACGTCCGCGAGTACCTGCAGGCCCTCTGGGATAGGCGCCAGTTCATGCGGGAGCTGGCGAGCTCCGATCTGCGGACCCAGCAGTCGGGCATGGCGCTGGGGAGCCTGTGGAGCGTGCTCAACCCGCTCTATCAGGCGGGCATCTACTTCTTCCTCTACGCGGTGCTGCGGCCAGGCGCGAATCAGGGGTTCCTCCCCATCCTGATCCCCAACTTCTTCCTCTTCTTCAGCCTGAGCATGGCGGCGCTGAGCGAAGGGGGGTCTTCCGTCAAGCGCGGCCGGGGGCTGATGCTGAACTCGGCCTTCCCGCGCGCGCTCCTGCCGATCACGGCCGTCTACAAGTCCCTCCGCTTGTTCGTACCGGCCGCGTGCGTTCTGGCGGTGATCTACCCGCTCGTCGGGGGCCGTCCCGGGCCTGGGTTCTTCGTGCTCCCGCTGCTGTTCGCCATCCAGGTGGTCATGAACGTCGGCATCGCCCTCGCCGTGTCCACCTACGAGGTGCTCGTGCCCGATGGCTCCAACGTCGTGCAGTGGCTCACTCGGCTGCTGTTCTTCGCCACGCCGGTCATCTACCCGGTGGCGCTCCTGCCACCGGCGGCCAAGGCCATCCTCCAGTTTCAGCCGCTGTTCCCGCTCTTCGCCTCGTACCAGGCGATCTTCGGAGGCGGGTCGCCCAGCCCCGCCCTGGTGCTCCAGTCAGCCGTCTGGGCTGTCGTGCTCTTGGTGATCGGCGGCCGCGCGTTTCTCAGGCACGAGCGAGAGTTCGCGCTTTATCTGTGATGACTGTGAACCCAGCCAAGTAGCCAGAAGGGGATTGCACGAGTGGTCGACGGTCGCGACGACAATGGCGGCGAGCTGGACGGCGAAGCCGGGCCGGACGAGGAGTCGGGACCGGACGAGCTGGGCGCGCCGGCGCCGCTCGCCGCCGCCGAGCGCGGGGCCGGACGGGCAGCGCGCACCCGGGAGGGCGGGTGGCGGCCTCGAGCCCCGAGATCAGGGCGGTGGCTGGTCGTCGTCCCGATCGTCCTGATCGGCCTGGCTCTGGTGCCCACGTTCATCTCCGGGTTGCAGAAGACGCCGCGGGACCGGGTCGGGATCAGCTACGGCGGCGGGCCGTTCGAGGGCGTCCACTTCCAGCGGATCGTGCAGCCGGGCTCGAACCTGTTCTTCAACGGATTCTTCGACGGCCTGTACCTGTACCCCTCCGACCAGGTGAACTACATCGTCCCCCAACAGCCGACGCCTCCGCCGACCACGCAGACGACGCAGACCACGCAAGCGGGGCAACAGCAGGCGCAGGCCCAGGCAAGCCAGCCGCCCGCCGATGCGGTGGTGGCGCCGACCCGCGACCGCGTGCAGGTCTCCTACCAGGTCGCGGTGTACTTCAAGCTGAACATCGACGAGCTGCGCGACTTCCACGAGCAGCTCGGCCTGCGATACCAGGCGTACACAACCGACGGGTGGAACAACCTCATCCGGGACACGTTCCGCCAGCAGATCGAGAACGCCCTCCAGGAGGAGACCCGGAACGTGGACGTGGCCGACCTGGTCGGCAACGCCGATCTGCTCGTCCAGCTGCAGGACAACGTCCAGACCAAGTTGACCCAGCGGCTCGAGACCGCCCTCGGGCAGCGGTTCTTCTGCGCGCCCACGTTCCGACCGGGCCGTGACTGTGGTGATCCGACGTTCGTGATCAAGCGGGTGGACATTCCCACGTCGGTCTCGAAGGCGTTCGAGGACGTGCGCACGTCCGAGATCCAGATCCAGACCAAGGAGAACGAGGTGCGGCAGCGGCAGGCCGAGGCCGAGGCGATCCGGGCGCTCGGGCTGACGGGCCAGGAGTACGACATCCTCAAGGCCATCGAGTCGGGCAAGATCACCTTCTGGGTCTTGAACGGTGAAGGTGGCATCACGATCACCGGGCCCGACACCGGCGCGGGGTCGGCCCCGGCGCCGGCCTCGCCCACGCCAACGACGACGGCGCCTGGTGGGGGTGGATAGGGCCACCCAGCGGACCATGACCGCGGGCGAGGGACCGTGAGACCAGGACGGAGCGCGATCGAACCGCTCGCGTAGGCTCGCTCCCGTGGCAGTCCCCGAGCCGATCGGTCCGTTCCCAGCCGGCGTCGAGACCCCGGAGCAGCGCGAGGAGTACGACCGGCGACGCCGGCGCCTCCTCTGGTCCCTGCCGTACGGCCTCTACGTGGTCGGCTCCCGCTCTGGCTCGAAGCGCAATCTGATGACGCTCAACTGGGCGACGCAGGTGAGCTTCGAACCCAAGCTGATGGGCATCAGTGTGGAGAAGACCGCGGTGACCCACGAGCTGATCGCCCAGGGCGGGAGCTACACCATCAACACCGTCTCCCGGGAGGACCGGGCCATCGTGCGCCGCTTCACCAAGCCCACCGAGCACGACCCGGCGGCGGGCACGCTCAACGGGTTCGCAGTGCACGACGGTCCCACCGGGGCGCCCATCCTCGACCAGGCGGTGGCCTGGATCGCGTGCGAGGTCCGTCAGGCCGTCGACTGCGGCGGGCACACGCTCTTCGTGGGCGAGGTGGTCGACTGCGCCTTCGCCCAGGCCGAGGACACGCCGGTGCTGCGCATGGAGGACACCCGCATGAGCTACGGGGGCTGAGGTGGCGACCGGCTTCCCCGAGCGGGGACGGGCCCCGGATGACCTGCTGGCCGAGGTGCGGGCCGGGCGGGGCGACGATGCCGACTGGCGGGGCGGCCGCACGTTCAGCCTCGTGTACAACCCGGCGGATCCGACGCTGGAGCGCCTGCAGGAGGCGGTCGCCCGCGAGTACCTGCACGAGAACTACCTCAACCCCTTCGCCTTCCCCAGCCTGCTGCGCATGGAACGCGAGGTGGTGGCCGCCTACGCCGCTCTGGTGGGGGCCGACCCCCGGGCCGGGAAGCTCAGCAGTGGCGGGACGGAGAGCCTGTTCCTGGCCGTGCAGGTGGCCCGCGACCACGCCCGCGCCGAGCGGGGGATCGACGAGCCCACCGTGGTGGTGCCGGCCACGGCCCACCCGGCGCTGGCCAAGGCCTGCCACTACCTCGACGTGACCGAGGTCAGGGTGCCGGTCGGGCCCGACGGGCGGGCGGATGTGGCCGCCACCACCGCCGCGGTCGACGAGCGCACCGCCCTCGTCGTGGGCTCTGCGCCCTGCTACCCGTACGGGGTCGTCGACCCCATGGCCGACCTGGCGGCGCTCGCCGCCGAGCGCGGCGCGCTGTGCCATGTGGACGCCTGCCTCGGCGGGTGGCTGCTGCCTTTCCTCGAGCGCCTGGGCGAGCCCATCCCACCGTGGGACTTCCGGGTCGAGGGCGTCACCTCGCTGTCCGCCGACGTCCACAAGTACGGCTGGTGCACCAAGGGCGCCTCCCTGCTGCTGCATCGGGACGAGGCGCGGCTGCGGCTCCAGTACTTTCTCTACGACGGCTGGCCCGGCGGCCTCTACGGCTCGGCCACCACCGCCGGGACCCGGCCCGCGGCTCCCATCGCCATCGCCTGGGCCACGCTCCAGCACCTGGGCCTCGACGGCTACCTGCGGCTGGCCGGGCAGGTGCGGGACGCGGCCCGGCGGCTGCGGGCCGGCGTCGAGGCCATCGACGGCCTCACGGTCACCGGCGACCCCATCCCCGCGGTCATGGAGATCGCCGGCGACCGGCCCGACGTGGACATCGCGGCGGTGGGCGACGTCATGGACGACCGCGGCTGGCACCTCGATCGCCAGCAGGGTGGCCTGCACGCCATCGTCTCGCCCTCGCACGGCCCGGTGGCGGAACGTTTCCTGGCCGACCTGGCCGAGGCCGTGGGCTCGCACGGCGCCGCCCGCGGCGTCGAAGCCCGCTACGGCGGGGTGGGGTAGCGGATGACGGCGTTCGCCGGGGCCGTGCTGTGCGGGGGCGCCAGCCGCCGTATGGGGCGCGACAAGGCGCTGGTGAGCGTGGACGGGCGGGCGCTGGCGCTGCGGGTGGCGGACGCGCTGCGGGCCGCCGGGGCCGAGCCGGTGCTGGCGGTGGGTGGTGACCTCGAGGCCCTGGCCGCGGTGGGCTTGCCGGGCGTGCCCGACGAGGAGCCGGGCGCCGGCCCGCTGACCGGTATCCTCACCGCGCTGGCGCAGGGGGCGGCCCCGGTGACGTTCGTGACCGCCTGCGACCTGGTGGCGCCCTCGGCCGAGGCCGTGACCGCCACCATCGGGGCCCTGGGGGCTCCCGAGGCTACCGCGGCC